>JAGADZ010000070.1 GCA_017613375.1 Bacteroidales bacterium
GCCGCCCCTCCTCTTTGCTTCTCCTCTCGCGCTTCTTTCGGGCGGCTGCGCCGCCCTACCCCTTCCGCTTCTCTTCCGCTTCTTCGGCGGCTGCGCCGCCTCACTCTCCCCCACGCTCTCTTCGGCGGCTGGCGCCGCCCCCCTCGCCATCCTCTCCTACACTATGAAATCGCGTCTCTCCGAGACGCACATGGGGATAGGTATTCCGCTATCCCCAGACTGCGAAAATCAGAGATTTTCTTGTCAGGGGTTATTGAGACTGAGCCTCTCCGAGGCTTGTTTTGTTACCGTCGCATGTCATAAACTTATCTGTTCTCCACTTGACTTCGCTTCCGCTCGTCACCCTAAAGGGCCGTTATCGAAAGCCACTGGCTTTCTTCATATTTTGCCATAATTGCTTAAACGTTTAAGGATTAATATAATAAATTATTTTTATCACAACAAGTGAATTTACAAAGATACGAAATTAATATTATAACACTATAAAAAAAGCAATACTGTTAAAAAACAGATTTCAACTGCCTGCTTTCTTTGGATTCGCAATTCGCGTATTGCGAATCATTTTCCTTGTCCGAATAGATACAACCTTTTAGTATGGTCAATCTTTAACAACGAAAACAAAAGGAACGGGGTCGAATCGACTCCGTTCCTATATCTCCGCAACGTTTAAGAAATGTTTTGGGAACTATTCAGACTTAATGTTGTTTATATTTTTGACGAAATTATATGCAAACCAACCATCAATACCTTTCAAACAGATTGGTTTTGCCATTATTCCGTCGCGTAGAACACCTATACCATCTTCGTACGGGATATAAGACACTATCTTGGAATACGGGATTCTCATTCCACGTTCTGCCGCATTGAAGTATAAGTTTTTATCAGTAATGTATGCAAGCCCTGTTGCTATATATTCCATGTTTTGGGTAACGATGGTTTCTCCTCGGAACGACGACTTCCTATAATACAATCCTTTTAAAATACGTCCACTCCATCCACTTGCACTCCCTACTCTTGTGACTTTTTTGGTTAGTTCATATAGTTTTACGTTATCAAAAGCCCATAAGACATGTTCGTCCTTTTGTAAATTAATTAATACCGACTCCGGTGGAATCTTAACTCTGGTTGGCATTACTCCTTTTAACAAATCATTTATCACCAATAGTTTTACAAACTCTTGGTAAAAAGGTTGATTGTCTAGTTCTGTATGTTGAATTTTGAAGTGCTCAGTAAGATTGCAAAAACGATTCTCATCACTGTCCGAAACTTCGCCACGTTCTTGATAATTATCGACAATTCTCTCAAGGGCGCAAAATATTGCTTTCTTTTTGGATTCTTCGGATAATCCGCCTATTTTACCGTCAACAGCTTCATAACCTTCGTCCCTCTCAAAGGCACAAATAATATCATCTATTAATTCGTTGCTTATGTCAAAATGGGGTTCTGTTGTGGATTCCATAGTTTTAGATTTCCGCCTTTTCTGCATTGCATGATGAATTTTTGAGATTAGTAATGCACAACCAAATGCAACTGCCAAAATAATCAGAGATCCAATTATTTTGGTGGAAACAGAACCCTCAACAGAAAGGCCAACAACAACAAGAAGAACGCCAATGGAAATTATAACCCACCCAAAAACAGTTATTTCCCTTATGATATTATTTTTCATCGTATTATTGATTTCTCTTTATTTCAGAAATTAGCTATTTAGTTCTCCACTACGCTATCGAAAGAGCCACAGGTTCTTTCTTCACGTCTTGCCAAAATTTTATTTTACTTAAACGTTTAAGGATTAATTATTTTGGTGAATTATTGTTGTTTTGGTATTCTTATTGAATATGGAACTCCTTTTAACCTATCGGACATCTTTTTTACATCGAACAATCGTATGCGGTAGTTATGACATTGTTGTGCAGAAGAAAAACCTTTTTCTGTCATTGCAGGACACTTTCTATGAAAAATATCTTGATATATTTTATGATCACACAACCGACAATCCCGAACAATAAAGTTGTTCTTGGCCGCAAGTGCCAAAACGGCTTCTTTGTAATAATCATCCTTTCTTGAATTCAGTATATCTTCTGCAATATCAATTTCCAATCCCTCATTATCATATTGATAGATGCTTGTCTTACAAGTTGATGTATTCAAATAATTTAGTTCACATCGTCCATTGTTTTCCTTAATGAATGAATATTTCGCAATTGAAGGATATGGAAGTCTATTAAAGTTGTAAAATCTTACAGGCGGCAAGTGTTTCATATCATAGGGATTTCCTAGATTTACACCAAACTTTAGATTTAGTTTACCTGTTTCAACCAAATTGATTGACTTTTCTCTATCATCGTCGACTTTAATCTCTATTATTTTTATTTTCGATGCAATTTTTTCTTCATCGCAGGAATGTGTATAGTCAATTTCAATAAACAAAGGTTCTTTGTCAGGATGTTTGCTGTCAGATAATACTAAATCACCAATGAAACCATTATATTCAATTTCCTCTTTACAAATATCATATTCTTGTTTCAAATCAACCTCTTTTAAATAGCACTTATTGCATTTCAAGTCAGAAATCAGTTTTTTAATCGGACAGATATTCACATCTTTACAGGGTGTACAAACATAGTATTTGATTATAAACGGTGAGTTACTGTAAAATATATCTTTCAATCTCCACTTCCATATTTTATGTATGTAGCTCTCTCCGTCACAATTTGAATTACACCTGTGCGCGAAATGCTTCCGTTTTTTCGAACCGTTTTTAATAATTAACGGCTCCCCACATTCAATACAACTATAACATTGCCCTTTAATTGCATCATCGATGTGAGTAAATACATCGTGTTCATTCTTAGCATATTCGTACAGAAGTGCCTTCATCCCAAATTATTTGTATATTTCTTCGAGGCAGCGATTAATGGCGATTCTAATATCATCTGCCTCTGTTTCTCCTTGACCTTCGCCTGTTACAACACAAATAACCTCACTAGTCTTTGCAGAAAGAATTTGCAATGTAACTTCGATTGTATAACCACCAAGTCCTGTACTACGTCTTCCTGTTTCCCCGTAGTTTATTATCATCGTTTTGTCTGCCAAGTCACTTTTTATTTCCGGCAGACGAACCAATCCTCTTTTGATAAGATATCCTGAAATAATATCGGCAGGGTTTGTGCTCTTACTTCTGGACGAGCCATACACTCCATAGCCATTGCCATATACACCACCCGACGACCCTGTTTTTGTTTCTGTCGGTGTAATGTAAAAGTAAGTGTATTGATCCAAAGAACTATTTCTTGTCACACGAACAGGTTGCAGAGATACGCATGATGCAAATAATAAAGGCATCAATAATATAAAGATTGTTTTATGTGGTTTCATGTGATAAATATTATTTTAATAAATTATTTCAGCAGTTTCCTATTTTGTTTTGTTATCCGCTACGCTATCGAAAGAGCCACAGGTTCTTTCTTCACGTATTCCAGTACGGTCATTATTTGTTATCTTTCTTTACTCGTTTTACGGTGTGTTTGATTTTGCCTATTATGAAGTTTATTTCAAGTGATGATTCTGTTTCGGAGGTCTCAAGGTCGGGCATCACGATGTCGGTCAGCACCTCACCGAAGTGATGCATCTTTTGGGCTTGGATTTTTTTTTGGTTTCCTTGTGCAGTTCAACCAGTTCACGCTTCAATCCGTGCACCTTGGCAAAGGTCTCAATAATGGCGAATGCCACAGCCGTTGCACGCTCGCTTTTCAATACGGTAGCCAGCATATAAAGTCCCTTCTCGGTAAAGACTTTTGTGGTCGAACGACTCTTTACCGACACTTTTGTGGTCAAAATTTTTGACCGCAAACTCTGTAACTCACTCTTTGTAAGTTCAAACATATAGTCTTTAGGGAACTTGTCAAGGTTGTTCCGCACCGCTTGATTGACACGTCGAGTCTCCACACCATACAAATCTGCCACATCAGCATCGGCAATCACCTGAAGCTTGCGTATAACGGCAATCTTGTTTTCTACCTCGATATAAGGAATCAATGCATTCGTCTTACTCATAACTCTATATTGTTTAACCTTGACCGCAAATTTGTTTTGCGGTCGAAATTTTTGACCGCAAATCGCATAGTATTCTCAATATTAGCCATTTCTAAACTTGAAGTCACAATTTGTGATTTCAAACGCAGGCCTCGCACCTTGTAGATGCGGTACTTGATGACTTCGATGTCAGCAGGCCCTTTTATGTCAATATCCATACTCATTCTATGTCAGAGTTCTTCCTAATTCTCTAATAACAACAACAATACATCACGTATAATACTATACGTGAATTTTACAAAAATACTAAAATAAAATAGAGTGGCGAAAAAAAATTTTTCAAAATTTAACATTTGGGGAGGCGGTGCAATAAAATCACGCTTTTTGCGTTAGTTAGGGTAAAATCGTCATCTCATGGCAAATAGCAATAATCCATCCGGATATTCCGGATTCTCCGGACAATCCGGGAAAACCGGAAAAGCCGGAAAAGCCGGAACCTCCAGACAATCTGGCAAATCTCCCACCTACCGCCGTTATGCTGACGGTACTGCCAGCGCACTCCGGAAGCCAGTCGTTTATACTGAGCTGCGCTTCTACCAGCGGAGTGATGTCCTATACCAGCTTACACAACTTTTCTGTCAACGCTATTTGCCGCCTTACGGCGACCGCACCGTCGACCAGATGGTGCAAGCCGCCCGCAGCACCAAGCAGAACATTGCCGAAGGCAGCAGCGACGGACAGACCTCTTCTGAAGTCGAACTGAAACTCCTCGGCATCGCCCGCGGAAGCAACAAAGAACTCCTCGAAGACTATCTCGACTACCTTAAACGCAAAGGCCTCGCCGAATGGCGCGGAAGCAATCCCCGCTTCGAGCAACTGCATGACTTCTGCCGCAACCATAGTCGCTACGAAGACTACCAATCCTTACTCGCCCGCATGGATGACGAAGAACTGGCCAACATGGCCGTCTGCCTTTGCCACCAAGTTGATTCGGGATTGACCAAATATATCGAGCAGCGCGACCGCGAGTTCACCACCGAAGGCGGCATCCGCGAGCGTATGACCGCCGCCCGCCTCGGACAGCGTGAAACCCAACGCGAAACCATCGAGCGCCAAGCCGCCGAGATTTCCGCACTCCGCGCGGAAGTGCAGAGGCTAACTGCTATCCTTCAGCAAGCGGGAATCCGTTATTAATTCCGGAAAATCTGGAATGTCCAGAGTTTCCGGGAACTCCGGTCTTTTTATAACATTAGAAATATGAAGCATATACAATATCAAACACAAGGCACCTGTTCGGTGCTGATAGATGTAACAGCTGACGATGAAAATGGCATCCAGGAGGTTGCGTTTCTTGGAGGCTGTAGCGGTAACCTGCAAGGCATCTGCCGGCTGGTGAAGGGGCAGAAAATTGACGATGTAATTGACAAGTTGGACGGCATCCGCTGCGGCGACAAACCTAATGCAACGCACAGATCTCCTCTGCGCGCTCCACTGGAGCTTGCACCATGTCCCGACCAACTCTGCCGTGCGCTAGAGGAATTGAAAAGAGTAAATTAACAAGACAATAGAGACATCCAGTCATCTTGCACTCGAAGTCTCGAGGTCTTGAAATCTTGAAGTCACAATAATTAATCCATTGACGTATGAAGAAAAAAATGAAAACAACTGCAGTGCTGCTGACGGGGCTTTTGATAGGGACCTCGGTATCGGCACAGAATACAATCAATAACGGCAAGGTGTCGGCTCACCTGCAGGAGATGGTCGTCCGCTCGGCGACCAAGGACGTCCACAAGAGTGTAAGCACTTTGGCAACATTGTCTATCTCCTGCGACGCGTCTGCTTTCTTCGAACGACACGGCTGCCGCATGATTGACAGCATCGGACGCATCTATATCGTTAGCATTCCGCTCGGCGAGGTGGCTGCACTTTCGAACAATGACACCGTCGAGCGCCTCGAGGCTGAGCGCATGCCGCGTCCGCAGATGGACGTCACACCGCAGCAGGTGAACGCCATGGGTGTTTATGCCGGCACCGGCCTCCCGCAGGCCTACACGGGCGCCGGCGTGGTGGCAGGTGTCTTCGACAGCTATTACGATTTCACGCATCCCGCTTTCCGAGATGCCAACGGCGACCTACGCATAAGTTATTACTACGACTTCCACTGGCCCAATACCGACGGCACTTACGGTCACGCACTGGAGAGTGCCAGCGAGATTGCCGCCCAACAACACTCGCTCTACACCCGCAATGGCATCCACGGCACTCATGTTGCCAGCATCATGGCCGGTTCGGCGGTAGAGGGACAATATCAGGGAATGGCCCCCGAGGCCGACATTTACTTGGTGGACTTCAATTCCGACCGCAATCAGTTCGCCAATCCCGACGAGAATACCTCGGCCATTGCCGTACTGGGTTTCAAGAAGATATTCGACCGTGCAGCAGAAGAAAACAAGCCCTGTGTGGTCAATTTCAGCAGTGGCGAAAGCGTCATCTTCACCTCACAGCGTGTGCTTGAGGGCGAAGCCATGCAGGCACTGACGGGACCCGGCCGCATCATCGTCTCGTCGGCTGGCAACGACGGCACACGCTCGTGCTACCTCGAGAAAGGTGCCGCCGACTTCCAAGCCGGTACCGGCATCGAGAATGGCCTCTACGGCGGCGAGATTATCGACATCGACCTCATCACCCCCGGCGACCAGTATGTACGCTTCGACTTCATGGGAATGGGCCTCATGGGAGGCGGAATCGAAGGCACCATCGCTTTCCATACCGACAGTATCATGCCCATTGGCAACCACTTCTCCGTTATGGTGAGCCTCGGCGAGGTGCAGCTCGATGTGATGCCCCTCGACTATCAGGACCCTCGCGGGAACGTCTACCACATCCACAGCACTATGCCCAATCCCGTCTACTTGCTGATATGCGGCGCCACGGTGCTGCTCACCGGCAACTATCCCGCCTACATGTACAGCGACATCGCCTACAGTCCCTTCCTCAACATCACCGGCGTGCCGCAATACTGCTTCGCCAAGAAAGGCTACTCCATCACCTGGCCGGCTATGCTGCCCGGCATCATCGCCGCTGGCGCCACGGGTTATAAGAACACCTTCGTCAATATCGACGGCCAGACAAACGACGACCTCATCTCTTTCGCCCCTGACCATATTGGATACATCACCAAGTTCTCCTCCTGCGGCCCCACTTTCGACGGCCATACGAAGCCCGATGTCGTCGCACCGGGTTACAACATCAACGCTGCCTACAACAGTTTCTACGAGGACTTCGCGGGCATGCGGAAAAACCTGACGCATATGGGGACTTACAACGGCCAGACCTACTACTATGTCGCCGAGTCGGGCACCTCGATGGCGGCACCCGTGGTGGCAGGTGTCATCGCCCTCTGGCTGCAAGCCAAGCCCGACCTCACGCCGGAGCAGGCTCTGGAGGTTATCCGCCTCACCTCCACACATCCCGAGGACACGATGGCGTACCCCAACAACACCTACGGCTACGGCCAAATCGACGCCTACCGCGGATTGCTCGAGGTGCTGAACCTGCCCGTCCGCATCCCCGAGCTCAGCCAGGAGCAGCCGAAAAATGTCACATTCCACGTGGAGAACCGTCGTCTCTATGCCGACTTTGGCGGCAATACCCCGAACAAGATGGTCTTCAATATCTATTCCATAGACGGCAGACTGATAAGTAATTATGAATTCCGAAATTCGAATTTTGAAAACCACAATTCAAGATTTCCCGCCTCGGGAATCGATCTCTCCGCATTGAAACCCGGCGTCTATGCCGTACAACTGATTACCGACAACAAAGCAACTACGGGTTCAACATTGATACGACTGCCATGAATCCAAACATAAATATTTCACTTCATGTAACTTCCATTTATTACCTTTAAACACAATAACGCTGAAGAAATGATAAATCCAATTGCGATAAAACACATCTAATATCAACCGCGTGATCATTTTTTTCACACGTTTGTCTGATTCGTGAATTATTTGTATATTTGCATTTGATAAAGAATTCTCTATCATAATTGCAACATCTTATAAATCAATCACAATATGCCAATCAACAATCTTACTCACGGTCTTTATGTCCTCACCACACGTCTCGGCGAGAAAGACAACGGTTGCATTATCGACGCCGTAATGCAGGTCACCGCCATGCCTCAACGTATTGCCATCGGTGTGCAGAAACATAACCTCACCAATGGTATGATTATGGCTTCGCGTATCTTCAATCTGAGCATTCTCACCGAAGAAGTGCCGCAGGATGTCATCAAACATTTCGGCTACCAGAGCGGCCGCGATGTCAACAAGTTTGAAAACTGCGAGGAAGTACACCGCAGCACAAACGGCTTGATATACATCCCGAAATACACCAATGCTTTCCTCAGTGCCAAAGTTATTCAGACTGTCGACATGGACACTCACACCGTCTTCTTTGCCGAAATCACCGAGGGGAAAATCCTTAGCGACATACCTGGAATGACTTACAACAACTACCGTGCCAGCATCAAGCCTAAAGCCTGACACATCTGTTTGAGGTAAAGTGTAATTACCTAATCACTCTGAATCATTAGAGAATTAACACATTAAAAATAAATCACCATGTTAAACAAAAAAGTTTCCGACCTGCTCAACGAGCAAATCAATAAGGAGCTCTACTCCGCTTACCTTTATCTGGACATGAACAATTACTTCGACAAACGCGGCCTCAATGGCTTCGCCAACTGGTATATGATTCAGGCCCAGGAAGAGCGTGACCACGCTATGCTCATTTACAAGTACATGCAGAACAACGATTGCCCCATTAAGCTCAACGCCATAGCCATGCCCGACAAGAAGTTCAAGAAAGACATGGATGTCTTGAAGGCAGGCTTGGAGCATGAAGAATATGTCACCGCCAGCATCCACACCATCTACGATGCCGCATACAAAGTCAAGGACTTCCGCACCATGCAGTTCCTCGACTGGTTCGTAAAAGAACAGGGTGAAGAAGAGACCAATGCCCGCGACATGATTACCAAGATGGAACTTTTCGGCACCGATGCCAAGAGCCTCTATATGCTCAATCAGGAGCTTGCTGCCCGCACCTATAGCGCCCCAAGCTTAGTATTGGACTAATGCGGCATTGACTCCACTAAAACAAATAAACACGCCCCATTACGGGGCGTGTTTATTTGTTTACCTGTAGGGATCAAGACTATTTGTGGTCTTTATAGTATCTCAGTCCAAGACGCACATTCTCTATGACAGCATTCGACGAGTATGTGGCTCCTGCCACGACATCGACTTTTGCTGCAAGGGCCTGGTCGACAGTCATGCCGTTCCACTTGTTAAGCAGTCCGGCGTCTTTCATGCGTTTAAAAAAGCCCGGAGTTTCCGTGTTCTCAAGAGCTTCAATCTTGACAATCCTGTCATTCTTTATGGTTATCAAAAGAGGTGTAGGGCCGTTGTAGCCTTTCACGTTGGCCGAGAGTGTCGTGGTATTGACGGTATATACACCCTTTTTCTTACTCATAACACCGTCGTCGTTTGTGCAGCTTATCAGAAAAGCAGCGACACATATCACCACAGCACATAGTAGTGTGATTATTCCTTTTTTCTTCATATTAAGTGTTGTTTTTGTCAATAACGCTGACGTTGTCTTTATTATTGTATTAGCTACTCTTTTTTGTAGCGATTTCTCAGGTCTATATATACAGGCAGATGGTCGCTGTACCCTCCCAGGTAGCGTATCCCGAGGAAGGTTCTAAACACTTTGTATCCCATATATTTATCATCCTCAAGAAGCAGAAAATCCTTGTCGAAAATCTGTCCGCATGGTGTAGCGGTCTGTAGGGGACAAATTCCATTGGGTTCCGTAATGTTGCGTGACACTATTATCTGGTCGAGACAGGTCCAAAGATCCTGATACTTGTATGTGCCGCGGCCCGGTTCGATGCATGACATCATATTGATGTACTGGGAATCTTTCATCAGTCCTATGGCAATCTCAGGCTCGTCGGGAGCCGCATTGAAGTCACCCATGGCAATCACTGCAGCCGTCTTATGCGCAGCCTGCAGGCTATCCATTATTTGACGCAGTTTCATCGCCTGAGCCATACGCAAACGGTCTGCATGGTTGTTTCGTTTTGACGGGAAATGGTTAACCAACAGGATAATCGTGTCGTCATTGTTTGTGACACCCTCCACGAGGAGGATGTCCCGTGTGAAGAATCCTTTGCTGCTGTCGGACACAGAGATTGCCTGCGAGAAGAAAGGCCTGAAGCGGTCGTTTCGATATAGAAGGGCATTGTCGATACCACGCAGGTCGGGGGATTCATAGTGGATGTACTTGTAACCAAGACGTCTGAGTTGAGTGCCGCGGCAGAGGTCGTTCAGTACCTTGTCATTCTCTATTTCCGCAAGGCCTATGATAGCCGGAGGCTCGAGATAAACTTCCGGTTCTACGCTCATGGCCACAATAGTCTGATAGACATGACGCAATTTGGTCCAATATCTGCGATGAGACCAACGATATTGGCCTCGAGGTGTGAAGTCGTCATCGTTCTTCACAGTGTCATTCTCTGTATCGAACAGGTTTTCCACATTCCAAAAAGCGACACGATACAAATCTTGACAATCAGCCGATTGTACCATCAGAAGAGATATGATGAAAAACAAAAATGTTAAAAAACACTTTCGGTGCAATAAAAAGATTTTTTTGCAGTTATTAAGGCGTGAATGATTTTGGAAAACCGTGTTGATTAACATGGCCGTCAAGCCAAGTGGATATGCGGTTTCCTTAAAAAGAGGTTTATTTTTCATATTGTCCAACTCAAAAAGGTGCTTATGATGCAGGAGTACATTTTCAAGACAAGCCGTCAAGGCTTAAGCACAAATACATCCTTGGAATCTGCAAGCACGGCACAACCTTCAAAACGGGTGGTACAAAATATTCTGAACTTCGCACGTTGCACACAATGCATCAATGTCAGAAATGTCAGAATCAAGTTGTACTTAAATTGAATGGTAAAACGTAGGTGCGCTGAAAAACGCACCTACGTTTTTTTATAAGTGTTCCACCCATTCCTTTATTCTTTGTTCTTCCGACAGCCTACAGACCAGCAGGGAGTTGTCGCGGTATGCTATCAGACAGCCCTCCATTCCCTGCACTATGGCCTCGACACCGTCCTCAATATTTACAATGGTGTTGTTCGTCTCGGTGACGTAAACCTTGCCTCTGCAGGCATTGTTGTTGGCGTCCTTGCCGGCATGCGTGAAGAGTGAACCCCAGGTGCCGATATCGCTCCATCCAAAATCTGCGGGAATAGTATAGCGTTCCTCGGCACGCTCCATTACGCCGTAGTCAATGGAGATATTCTGGCAGTCGCCGAAATTGGCGTTGATGAACTCCTGTTCCTTGTCGGTGTTGTAAAGTCCTTTGCCTTTATCGAAGATTGCCACCATGTCAGGCAGGAAAGTGCGGAAAGCATTCATGACTCCCTCAAGCGACCATACAAAGATGCCTGAATTCCACAGGTAGTTACCTGCCTGAAGGAATTCTTTCGCTTTCTCGAGATTCGGTTTCTCCTTGAATCCCTTAAGGGCCACGACCTCCCTTTCCGTGCAGTTGGCATGCGGCAGTTCGATATAGCCGTACCCTGTCTCGGGACGTGTAGGCTTGATACCGATGGTCATCAGTGCATCACGATGATTTGGGGAACTCACAAAATCCAGAGCGGTATGGATAACACTGTGGAACTTGGTCTCATTGAGTACCAGATGGTCCGCCGGCGTAACAGCAATGGCGGCATCGGAACACTGTGACGCAATCCTGTAGCAGGCATAGGCAATACAGGGTGCCGTATTGCGACGCATAGGCTCACAGAGCACCTGTTCAGGCTTCAGCTCCGGCAGATGCTGCAGCACAGCATCCTTGTATGCAGCGTTTGTCACCACGAGGAAATTCTCGGCTGGGACTATAGGATTGAAGCGTTCGAAAGTGCTACGGATGAAGCTCTTCCCTGTTCCGAGAATGTCGAGGAATTGTTTCGGATAGTTGTTTTTGCTCAGCGGCCAGAAGCGGCTCCCAATCCCGCCGGCCATTATGATACAATATTTATTGTTCATGATGCTGATTGTATGAATTATTTTTTTGCAAAGATAGCACTTTTTTTTCATCTGACGACGAACGACGGTGTAAAATAAATGAATTATTGCAGCATTTTATGTTCTCTTTGAAAAAAAATGGTTATTTTTGTACTTCGTTTTACATCATACAACTCACTATAACACGGTGTAAAACAAGATATTTTGATTCAATAGCATAATAAAACTATATATATGATGAAACGTGAAGTGGTTTGTAGCGGTGTCCGCCCGACAGGAAATCTTCATTTAGGCAATTATTTCGGTGCTTTGCGTAATTTTGTGAAGATGCAGGAAGAGCACGATTGTTTCTTCTTCATTGCCGACTATCATTCGTTGACAACACATCCTACACCCGACAATCTATATAGCAACGCCCGTCAGATTCTGGTGGAGTACCTCGCAGCAGGGCTGGATCCCGACAAGGCCACCATCTACCTGCAGAGCGACCTTCCCGAGACCATCGAGCTATATCTTTTCTTCAATATGAATGCCTATCTCGGCGAACTGGAGAGGGTGACCTCCTTCAAAGACAAGGTCCGCCAGAACCCCAACAATGTCAATGCAGGTCTTTTGACCTATCCCACACTCATGGCCGCCGACATTCTCATCCACAAAGCCACCAAGGTACCTGTCGGCAAAGACCAGGAACAGCATCTTGAAATGACACGCACCTTTGCAGGTCGTTTCAACAATATGTACAAATCCGAGGTCTTCCCTTTGCCGCAAGCTTTCAATTTCGGCGGTGAACTGGTCAAGATTCCCGGCTTGGACGGCAGCGGCAAGATGGGCAAGTCGTTAGGCGAGATGAATGCCATCTTCCTCAACGACGACCCGTCGGCCATCAAGAAAAAGATAATGAAAGCCAAGACAGACTCAGGCCCCACACAGATGAACCAGCAGAAACCTGTAGAGATTGAAAACCTTTTCACCCTGCTGAAAGTCGTCTCTACACCCGACACTGTAGACTACTTCAACGACCTTTACAACCGTTGTGAAATCCGCTATGGCGATTTGAAGAAGCAGCTGGTTGAAGACATGGTCAAATTCACCCAGCCATTCCGTGAACGTATCGCAGAGCTGTCATCCGACGATGCCTACCTGCAGCATGTCATGGACCAAGGCAAGGAAAAGGCTCATGAAAGTGCCCGTCGCACACTTGATGAGGTCCGCCACGTGATTGGCTACCGTAATTAAGATATTATTTACAATAATGATATGAAAGATAAAAAGCCACCTCTAAGAGGTGGCTTTTTAAAGGTCGGCAATAGCCGATTTGTTGCTAGTCAATTATTGAGCATTGTTCTCAGGAGCAACGGTGCTGTCAGCAACAGCGCTATCGCAGGTAGCGTCAGCGGGGGTCTCAGCGGGCTGATCCTCGGTAACAGCGGGAGTGTCAATAACGCTATCGGTAGCTTCGGTGTTACCATTGCAAGCGGCGAATGAGAACATAGCAACAACTGCTAATGCAAAAAATACTTTCTTCATTTCTGTTTTTAATTTAAATTGGTTACTAATCAATGTTGTTTTTCAGGTCGCAAAAGTACAACAATTTCCAAAGGTGACCGAAAAAAAAATCTAAAAAAAACTTAATATTGCGATAATACTTTGTTTATAAGCATTTTAACAATGCTTATTTTTTATTAATACCCTGTTTTTCGCAATGGAAAAACAGGGTATTAGAGTGTCTTTTTTAACAATTTCGGGGTCAAATCAAGGAGTAGGAACGATGCCTCCAAAACCCATGAAAGCCATAGCAAGGATTCCTGCTGTGACAAGGGCTATAGGTACACCTCTCATGCCCTTCGGCACGCCTGTCAATTCCATCTGTTCGCGGATACCGGCGAAAATGACAAGAGCCAAAGTGAATCCAATTGCGATACTGCCAGCATAAATGATACTCTGCATGAGGTTCATCTCTTTCTGTATCACCAAAATCGCAACACCAAGCACGGCGCAGTTGGTGGTGATAAGTGGCAGGAATACACCCAACGTCTGGTATAATGCCGGAGCAATCTTCTTGAGTACTATCTCCACCATCTGTACCAAGCCAGCGATGACAAGGATATAGGCAATGGTCTGAAGATATTTGATATCAAGAGGTTCTAACAAATATGTCTGAATAAGATAGGTTACCAGTGTTGCCAGAAGCATGACAAACAACACGGCACCACCCATGCCCAAGGAGCTTTTCACATCTTTAGAGACTCCGAGGAAAGGACAAATGCCTAAAAACTGAGCCAGTACAACATTGTTAACAAAGATTGCACCAATAATGAGCGCAAAAGGACTTAATGGATCCATATTGTATTATTTATTTGATTCTTAATAAAATTGCCGTTTGATACAAAGCAGAAAAAGCCTACGTATCAAACGGCAAAATTACACCATATTTTTTAATTATGCAAACTTTTTTCGTTTTACATAATTTTTGGCAATCATTCCTTGGGTTCCAACCAGCCGATAACATCGCCTTTCTTGACCATGGCACCCTGCGGCATACAGGTGTCGGCGAGACGGCCTCCCACAATGAGAACCTGAGGCATGAGGGCATAACTGGCCTGAATGGTGCAGAAAGTGTCACCGGCGTTGTATTCGCGGCCGGGAGCCGGAGCAATGGATCTGTCGTTGAAGTCTATCTCCCACAGGATTTGACCTGTAGCGTCTGCCACAATTGGGGTAGCATTGCGATAGCGTTCCTTCATATAGTTCGGCATCGTGCCGGGTTCCACAGGCTGGGCAGCTGCGGCACCGACATTTGCACGTTCGGCACGCAGTTTTTCTATCTCTTTGTAGAAACGGTCTTTGGCTATGCCGCTCTTGTAGTCGCGGTATTGGCGGTCATGCATGGCAAGTTCGAAAAGTTCCTCATCGTCTTCGCCACGATCCCAGCCTTTTTCTTCCATCTCCTTGATATACTCCGGCAAGGCATCGGGATAGGCATCCTGAGGCACGCCTTCGTAGAATTCCAAACCTTGCTGTTTGGCAAGTTCTACAATCTCCGGAGCAAGAGGTCCTGGCAATTTGCCGGCACGACCCAGAATCATGCTCCAAGTATCCTTGTCAATCTGGGTGAAGCGCGGTTTGCCCTGAGCCATATTAAGCAGGTTCAGCACAGCGGTATTTTTGTTGTACTGGCTGAAGGGGGTCACCAGCGGAGGATAGCCCAGCATCGGCCATATATGCTCAACCTCCTGGAAGAGCTGCACCGTGAGTTCCTCGATGCTCACTTCCGGCTTGCCGCTTTTCTTGAGAGCCATATTGATAGCTCCGTGCACACCTTTCAAGTCACTCATCATCGAACCCATCATGCCGCCGGGAAGACCACAACCGACGAGCAAAGATGTACTTATGCGGTTGCCAGGATTTATATAGAGACCCAAGAAGTCGTCGATGAACTCCTGATTCAACTTGCGGGCTTCCATATAGGCATCCATATTGATATCTTTTACCAGAAATCCCGCATCTTTAAGCATAGCCTGCACAGAGATGACGTCGGGATGTACCATGCCCCATGACAGAGGCTCCATGGCACAATCTATCACGTCGGCACCTGCTTCAGCGACCATAAGGGTCGAGGCCATGGAAAGGCCAGGACCTGTATGGCCATGATACTGCACAATTATGTGCGGATATTTGGTCTTTATTTCTTTTACCAGACGGCCAAGAGTGGCGGGACGGCCTACACCGGCCATGTCTTTCAGGGCAATCTCATCAGCACCGAATTCGACAAGTTTGTCGACAATGCCCATATAGTATTCAACGGTATGAACCGGGGAATGGGTGATGCTCAATGCGGCCTGGCTAATCATGCCTGCCTCTTTGGCATATTTCACCGAAAGCTCAAGGTTGCGAGGGTCGTTGAGACCACAGAAAGAACGCATGATATCGACACCTTGGGCTTTTTTCACTTTCGGCATAAGACGACGCACGTCGGCAGGAACGCCGTACATACGCAGACCGTTCAATGCACGTTCCAGCATATGGGTCTGGATTCCAGCCTTATTGAACTCTTTCGTCCAGGCTCGAACCGCCTTGTTCGGGTTCTCTCCATACATCAGGTTCACCTGTTCAAAGGCACCGCCATTGGTCTCGATACGGTCAAAGCATCCCATATCAACAATGACAGGCGCTATCTTTGTAAGCTGGTCCACGCGAGGCTGGTACTTGCCTGAAGACTGCCACATATCGCGATAAACCAAACTGAACTTTATTTCTCGTGACATTTTATAGTTGCTATTTTTTTATAATCGTATATAAATAAATTAATTGCGAGATCTTTATGAAAAATTTCGCCACGCAAAAATACGAAAAGGATTTATAATGGATATTCTTTTCCTGTTTTTTTTCAAAAAAAAGGAGAGCATCCAAGATACTCTCCTTAATTATAACGGTTTACGTTGATTTATTATTTCACTTCCCTGACCTCTATCACATTGCCGTGGTCATTGACAATCTGACGATAGAACCACATCGGATAATTAGGCTGTTTTGGCGAGGCACATCCGCCAAACTCCGTCGTCTTGAAGCGTCCGTTCTCCTCTTGCTTGATATTGCCATCCATATACTTCACGAGAAGGTATTGGTCTAATTTTGTCCACTCTTCCATCATCTTGGAAGCCTGACGATTCGAGAAATCGTTGAGCAACTCTGTCAACTCATCTGCTGTAGCAGCGGCAGCACGGGTGTCAAAACGGGCGACATCCTTGATAAAGCCTTCCTCCAGACGGCTCTGAACCTTCTGGATGTCGACAATCATAGAGTTGTAACGACTGTATGCGAAATTGGTCACGCGGTTGAACAGCCAGAACGCTGCCGTGGGAGAGTACTCCGTCATGCTGCCGTTGCCTACTGCGAAGCAGTGCGGAATCTTGGTAATGCCGCAGTACATCGGGCAGTAGACTGTGGAATAGGTGTCATCGACGCCAAACCAGATAATTCCGCCTACCTTGTTGGGCAGCCAGCTGCGGCACTGGGCCACAAAGCTGAAACCGGTCTGCTGTGTCGAGGTGGCACGCTCATGGATGTAGTTTCTGCCATCCACGGTGAAACCCATGGGACGCCAACGGTAAGGACAAGCGAAAGGACCTGCTCCGACATCTTGTGTCATATCCATAGCAGTACCCTCGTAATGGTCGCGCATCAGACCCATTACCTCATGGACATCGACCTTGTGGTCTGGCTTAATCCAGAGAGGCATGCGCTCTGCCGAAGCGTCACCCATAGCATAACGCTCATATTTCACCATGCTGGCGTTCACACGACGGAACATGGCATAGACACGTGCGTCGCAGGCACGGATGCCGCTGAATGTCAGAGGAGCGTAGGTATCGCTAAAGCTAAACTCTTCATCCTTGCCGCTGAACCAACCACGCATACGGGCGAATGCGACAACATCATGTGCATATACGCATTCCACCTCGGGCTCGAAGATATAGTCGAGATGTTTGCTACTGATAGTCTTGTGAAGGCCCTGGCCTTTGGCCTTGTTCCACTTTGCCGGTTCCATGGGGAATGTGGTGATACGGGCCTGGTTTGCATGGCCGCTGACATAGCCGTCAGGAATACGGCGTGCCACCCATACAGCACCGTCTTTATATCCTTTATAAGCTTTATTGAGAACTATCTTGCCTTTCACTGTGTCATACTCGGCACGTTTGCCTATCATTTCAAGAATCCAGACCTCATTTGGGTCACAAATCGAGAAACTCTCGCCTTCGCTATAGTAGCCGTAGGTATCGACCAACTCGGCCATAACCTTGATGGCTTCGCGGGCATTGGCAGCACGCTGCAGCGTGATGTAGATAAGGCTGCCATAGTCAATACCCATGACAGGGGTATTCCAGCACTCCTCGCGACCGCCGTATGTTGTCTCGCCAATGGCGAGCTGACATTCGTTGATGTTGCCTACCACGCTGTAGGTGTGAGCAACCTGGGGTATCTGAACCAGAGGACGGCCGGTATCCCAGTCCACAACCTGGAACATCTTGCCGGCAGGATAGTCAGCAGCAGCGCGATAATAAAGCTCGCCATAAAGTACATGACTGTCGGCAGCATAGGTGATCATTGTCGAGCCATCTTTGGTAGCACCTTTTGTGAAAAGGAAATTGGTGCAAGCCTGGACTCTTCCAGCCATAACCATAGTGGCAACAAGCGTTAACACTAAAAATATTTTATTGATTCTCATGATATTGTATATTTAATTAATTTTATTCTTTCACCGAAAGAGACTGCAAATATACGTATTATTTTCCAATTACAGAGACTCCATTATAAAAAAATGGCACGCAGTCAAAAAACTCTGCGTGCCAAATATTGCTCGTACTGAATATTTATCTGCCACTATAGTTCTTTCAGTTTTTTCTCCAGTTCGTCGACACGCTTGTACAGCTGGTCGAGATTACGCTCATAGATATAAGTCTTACGCTGTTTTGCGGCATCCATGGCGGGGGAGCCAAGAATAGTGACATTGTCGGGGAAACTGCGGGTCACGCCCGACTGAGCAGCTACGGTGACATTGTTGCCAACCTCGATATGGCCTACGATACCGACCTGTCCTGCAATGACACAGTGATTTCCCACTTTGCCAGAGCCAGCTATGGCACTCTGCGAAGCCATGACGGTATTTTCTCCGACAACGACATTGTGGGCTATCTGGCACAAATTGTCCAATTTCACCCCCTTGTGTATCACTGTTGAACCAAGTGTGGCACGGTCAACACAGGTGTTGGCACCTATCTCCACATCATCCTCTATCACCACATTGCCAATCTGGTCAATCTTCTGATAGTTGCCCTCATCCGTCGGTGCAAAACCGAAGCCATCGGCACCAATGACAGCACCCGAATGCAATATGCATCGGGAACCGACAACACAATTCTGATAGATACGCACTCCTGCGAAAAGGGTGGTGTTGTCCCCTATCACCGAATTATCGCCAATATATGTTTGGGGATAAATCTTGACATTGTTCCCTATCTTGACATTCTCGCCAATAAAGGCAAAGGGACCGATGTAGCAGTTCTCACCATAGGAGGCACTCTCAGAGATATAGGCAAGTTTATCGACACCTTTCTTGTCCAACTGGAAATCATTGTAGGCTTTCAGCAGCTTTGCAAAGGCAAGATATGGATCGGCAACATGAAGGAGCGTGGTCTTGACAGGATGTTCAGGAACGAAATCATTGCTCACAATCACTGCCGTAGCATTGGTGTCATATAAATAGTTTGTATATTTTAAGTTGGCAAGGAACGAGAGACCCCCTTCCTCCCCTTCTTCTATCTTGCATAGTTTCCAAACTTCCGCAGATGCATCACCTTCGATTGTTCCTCCAAGGATATCTGCTATTTGCTTGATACTAAATTTCATAATTCTGTTATCTGGTATCTGTTCAATTAATGACAGTTTGTAATTAAAACTATAAACGAACTTTCCTTTCTAAAATTGTATATACCCGCGTAATTTTTCCAAAGTCGTGTTATCCATAAGATTAACCTTGAGCAAGTCGTCGACCGACGTGAAGTTGTTGCCTCTCTCACGAAACTGGACTATTGCCTTGGCCTGATAATAATCCAGGTATGGATGCCGTCGGAGTTCATCGACAGTCGCCGCATTAGGGTTAATCTTCACCACTCCGCTCAAATCCACTGTCACATGGTCTGCAATAGCCTGGTAGCGGTCCTCCGTCATTCCGTACACCTCCATCAGCTGCTCCTTGCGGACAAAACCGCCAAGCAGACTGCGGTATTTGACAATACGTCGCGCGAATGTCGGTCCTATGCCGTAAAGCTGCTGCAGCTCCGCGGTGTCGGCTGTATTGAGTTCCACGGTGACCTGACGACGCTCATAGGTTCGCTGCTGTCTATTCCTGTAAGTGGTGTCATAACCAAAAGTGTGGTGATTATCCCTACTGTATCTCTGACGATAGTGTTGCCTCTCATACTTAATCTGAGCCGTCATGGTGTCTCCGTATTTCTCGAGAGCCTCACTTAATTCGGAATAATCCACAGGCGTCGGTTTCTCATAACTGCGTGGCATGAAAATGAACATCAGCAGAACTGTCACCAATACCACAGACAAAACGGCGTATCCTTTCCACTGGCTTTTGGTAGGCTTATTCATCGTCGAAAGTCATTGTACCGCGCTGGTGAACAATCAAAGGTGTCTTGAATTCCTCATCCGACTCGAAACCGTCGCCGTATGTCACACGAGGGCCGTTGACCGATTTGACAGGCTCTGTGGAAAAGATACGTCTTTCGGCGGTATTCCATGTCAGACTCTGCAGATAAGCGGTATCGCCAGTGCGGAAGTCAATAATGACGATATCTTTTCTGGCTTCGACAATGTTCTTGTCTTCCAACGACACCGCATATCCGGCTTTTATTTCGGCAATAATCTTGTTGCCGCCGTCAAAAATCTGCATCTTGACACCTTTGGGGTAGACCGTCTTACGCTCCGGCTTATCGAACACCGTGACAATCGGGGCTGTCATAACCATCTGTTTATTCCCAGACTCGCTACGCACCACACGTACGCTGTCGATAGACTGTTGAGGCAGTTCTTTCTTATCGAAGAAACGCACCTTCTCCATGTCGTTTCTGCATGCTCCGACAAGGAGAGAGCAAAATACAAAGCAAGGAAGTATGCCAAAGGCAGCCTTCCTTGCTTTACTGCTTGTATTGTTCATGCAGTTAAAATGCATGGTTTATTTTCTGGTTCTCACCGTTGTCGAGACGCCAATCCAACCCGGTACAAAGTAGCTCTGACCATCGATAAGGTCAATCATAAAAGCATCGCTCTGTTTGGGGAAGGATGCAGAATAGGTACCTATGAGTCTGTTGGCGGCGGCAACGTTCTCCGGAGAATCATCTACCGAGATAGCGCGGCGGGCAGCGTCGACAGCAGCCCAGTAGGCGGTGCGTCCACCAAGACCGTCGTCGATAGCACGATGTCCTTTGGCATAGAGCTGAGCAATCAAACGATAAGGCTCGCCATTGTTAGGATCTACCGAAGCGGCATTCTGGTAAGCACTGCGGGCGGCACCATAGCTGTTGGTATTTGCATAGCAGAGACCCAGAAGGATGTACATGTTGTATTTATCCTTTGCGTCTTCAGCATCCTTGAGAGCATCGTTGATATAACGGGCAGCTTCGCTGAATTTGTCCTTGTTGTAGCACATCTGACCCATCAGGTATGCCGTGGCCGGCGAAGGCTCCAGTTTGTAGAGTTGCTCGGTGGCGGCGAAGAAGAGGTCTGATTTCATGCATCCTTTCTTTCTCAGCATGGTGGTGATTTTCTTGAGCATCTCGACATCGTCGGGGTTGGCCTCGAATTTCTTTCTGTAAATACTTACCAACTCGTCGCATGAAGCGAACGGTGACACTTTGTTCTCGATATTTGCCATCACCTGATAGACCACAACACGTTTGGCACTGTCCGTGATATCGGAAGCAATCTGTGACAAAGCCTCGGTTGCCAAGTCGTAATTGTCGAGAATCATAGTGGTGTCCCCGTTGCTAGAGGTGACATACTTTATCGTAGCGTCGAAGTAGTGTTCGATGACGACAGGCTCAAGTTGTGTGGCACCCAGGCTCATTGCCTCGGCATAGAGAGCGTAGTATTCTTTCACTGCCTTGGGACCACCCAGCTGTTCAAGGTCCATAGCCTTACGGCCAGTAACCTCAGCAGCCTCACCGAAATACTCTATACGAAGGTCGTACATATTCATCAACTCGTCTACAATGGAGTCACGTCCTTCGACAGTCTTTTTTGTGTTGTACACTGCCTTGAGAATGGTTACTCCGCGGATGTAGAGGTTCTTGTTACTTGCAGGACAAAAATTGATAACGTTCCGCCATGGCTCATAAGCCTCGACATACATCTTATTCTTGAAAGCCTCACGGTAGAGGGAGGTACTTATTAAACAGTTGACGCTGTCTTCGGGCGTTTTGCCGTACTGCTGTGAAAAGGCAGAGAAGGCCGGCATCATCATGATCACTGTCAATGCGAAGATTTTGATTGTTTTCATCTCTGTTTTGTATTTTATCTGTTTTTTTGTTTTTTAATGGCCATGCGTCCTATGCCATTTGTTATTTAGTGACATCAGGACATGATTTCTTGCATTCGGAATGATTTTAGTTGAACTTTCGTTTCACAAACCAACTCTCGCAACTGCCTATGGATATACCCACCATGACAGCATCGCGACGCATCAAATCAACTGTGCCGAACGAGGAGTACGACACTGACAGGTTAAGCACAGACTTACCCTTGCGCATAGGGAGCGATGCTCCCAAGCCGAAACCCCACTCGTCGAGTCTGCGGTCCACGCCGTCGTTGAATTGGAGGTACAATCTGCCGTTTTCGTAGTGGCCTCCGACCGAATAGGTGATGCGTCTAAGATACGACGACGCACTTTTGTCACCCAACAGTTGGAAACCCAGAGCGAACTTGTAGGTGTTGTCATAACGAAGCGAGCTATTGCCGAATATGTTGAAATCGCTGTTTTCAATATACTCCATACCGTTCCACGAGGCGAAAGTGGCGTCGAGAGCGAAGAGCCATTTGTCGTTACGCTGGAAAGATAGGCCTACACCCGTCGAGAAAGCCTGACGCAAGGTACTTTCATAGTCGCTATCGCCGCCGCTGGCAGGGAAGACAGTGTCGCGGGGGCTGTCGCCATAGGTGAAAACCACAGCATGATCCTTGACAGTCATTGTGCGTGGCAGCTTCAGTGTCACGCCGGCACCAAGGCGATAATCCTTCCCTATCGGCTGCTCATACTGCAACCCGAAGTCGAAAGTGAAATTGCTGATGGAAGTCTCCTTCCGGCGCTGCATATCCATGAAATAGGTAGAGTCCCTTCCAAGGAAGTCGTATGTGATTGCACGAGTAATGTAACCGTACAAGTAGTTGACATTGAAACCGGCACGCAGCTGTGCCTTGTCCATATTGTTGCCACCTAAAATATTGAAGCCATGTCCCCAGAAAAATTGGGTAACACCGCCGAAACCTTCATAGATGGTGTTCATCTCACCCCAAGGCTCGCCAGTGACGGCACGTACAGACCTGTAGCTGACATCCGTCATAGGCATGATGCCCATAGCCGTCTTCCACCATTTGGTCAGAGGGAAACCGAATGTAAGGTAACTGATATTTCCGTCAGCGTCATACAGAGAGGCATCGCCTTCACGCAGAGTGGTCATCTCAATGCCAAGCCCCATATCAAAAACGAAGGATTCCATACCAATGCTGGCATAAGAGGCAGGATTGAAAGGATTTATCGAATTGAAGGCCGAACGGGTATATACCACGCCACCCATTGCCGATACCGAAGGCATATTGTACGGCAGATTAGTCATGCCGATACCATACTGCGAATAGGGTGAATTGAGGCCGTTCTGAGCCGATGCAGACATTCCGATGAGTATCAGCATCAAATACGACGTCAGTTTTATTAGACCCTTTTTATACATATTCAATCAACGGCGGCTCACTATAGCATGAGCCTATAATATTAATAATTCCTATGGACTAAAAGGACGAAAAATCCGGAAAAATCCATATTAAACATTCAATTCCAATAATTTATCAAGCCCAATAAGCATTAGGCTTGGAAGTGCAAAGTTCGGAAAAAATAATCGTTTTGCAAAAAAATCTGCATTCCCGCCTGTTAAAAAAAGTTTAATGTCTGGATATTGTCTACGGTATTCCTCTGCAAACCCTTGAATTTCAAACAATGCAGCATTACAGACTCCTGCCACCAATGACTCTCTTGTAGAACGGCCTACAATAGGGGTGAGTGTCTCTCCTGACAGTTCCTCGGCGGTGAGTTCCACTTCGGGCAATGCCGCCGTATAGTGGTGCATAGCCTTGAAACGCATCTGCAGGCCGGGCAGAATGGCACCTCCACGATAACAGTCGTTGTCGTCGAGCAGGTCAATAGTGATACAGCTGCCAGCATCCACAACCATAAGCGGCGACCCCGGACATTGTTCTCGGGCACCTACGACTGCAGCCACACGGTCCATGCCGAGAGTTTCGGGAGTAGCGTAGTCTATCTTTATAGGCATACGCGATGTATGGCTCAACAGGTGAAATTTCTTCATGACGTCGCATGGCAGCAATGCCCTGAAATCGGGCATCGGTCCGACGACCGACGCTATGGCCTTGTCAACACTGTGGCGTGTGCAGAGAGATCTGAGGTTCAGCTGCATGATGTCGGGACAGGTGCATTGTTCCACGATGTCGCCCTCTTTCATCACCGCGACCTTGGTACGGGTGTTGCCTATATCCAGAATCAGATGTGTCATCGTCAAATCAGTTGTACATATTCATAGCCCTGTCAGCCCCGAGAGTAACGAAACATTTCACCGCCTCTGCGGCACGTTCCAGCACAGGGTCGAGCTGAGCCCTTTCCTCTTCGCTGAACTGTCCGAGGACATGGTCTATCTGGTGACCGCGGCTGAAATTGTCACCCACGCCGATACGCAGACGACAGTAGTTGTTGGTACCCAGGAGTTCTTCGATATTGGCCAAGCCGTTGTGTCCACCTCCTGAGCCCTGTTTCTTCATCCGCATCTTACCTACAGGAAGTGCTATGTCGTCGACAATGACGAGCAGGTTCTCCATGGCGATTTTCTCTTTCTGAAGCCAGTATTTCACCGCCTTGCCGGAGAGGTTCATATATGTGGTGGGGCGTATCAGAATCAGGGTGCGGCCTTTCCATTTCATTTCGGCACGATAGGCATGACGGTCAAGCACATAAGGCACCTTGGCACCACCGGCCAACTTATCGAGGACCATAAAGCCACTGTTGTGACGTGTACCTTCGTATTCAGCTCCAATGTTGCCAAGGCCGACAATGAGGTATTTCATCGTTGTATCCTCCGTTTCTTTGTTTTTGCAGAACAGTCTTTTCAGCAGATTCATCATTGTTTCAGTTCGGTCAATAAAATTAACGTGACATTCCTTTTTTTCGTGTGCCGTGGTTAAAATTAAATAGCTACGTACAGGTACATTTTTTATTTTATATTGTCGCCCACGATATATAACGACGTTAAAAAAAAGAAGCAGCTATTATATAACTACTTCTTCTGTTTTTTTGACGCTTTTATTCTTGCACCATAATAGTTTTTTCAATTTGAAAGTTCACTGAACTTTCTTCATCTCTCTCGCTCTTAAGAATAGGTGATTGAAAAGATACACTCTTTTGTA
The DNA here is from genome assembly GCA_017613375.1 of Bacteroidales bacterium. GTDB lineage: Bacteria > Bacteroidota > Bacteroidia > Bacteroidales > P3 > Colimorpha. The sequence continues at coordinate 25,404 of JAGADZ010000070.1, forward strand.
CAAAATAGTATGCCGTCGCTCAACAAATTGACTAGCATCATCTAATTCAATTAAAAGGTGCTCGCAGGCATACCACGCGGGACTCACCACTTGCACGAAAGAAATACTCTTTTTTGGTTGAAGATATGCTCTTCTCTCGGCCTATCTTATTACCACGACCTTTCGGGCGGAATGGTTGCCAATTTTTACCATATATACGCCTGATGCCGGAACGTCAAAACGCAATAGCGAATACTCGTCCTGCTTGGTAGCTAGCACACGGCCATTGACATCAAAGAGCCACACTGGGTTGCCTTGTGCACCGTCCACTACAATCCGTCCGTTGCTCGAATATATCTTGGCGCTTATAGCATCCACCTCGTCCACTCCGACAACAATGGTGTCGTGGACATAGATGGTGTCGTGTATGTATTGTGGTAAATAAACAGTATCTAGCAAAGTCATCCAAAGGGTATCAGTGCTGTATACAATCGTTGTGTCATATACAGTGTTGATGATGGTATCAAATACAGTGTTTGTTATTGTGTCGACAAGGGTGATGTATGTAGTGTCGTGAACAGGTAGATACACAGTATCATATACATATATGGTGTCTTGATACGGCTCCCAGTCTGCGATGAAGTAGGCAGTCAAAACGGTGTCATTCAACACAGCAAAAATATATGGATTGTAAGTCGCCCCATTGCTCCAATGGGAAAACTGGTAGCCACTGTAAGGAGCGGCGGTAAGTGTTGCTACTGTTCCGTATGTGTAGCGACCACCTCCAGACACACTGCCATGGGCAATACTGTCTGCCATTACAATGACGGTATGAGTGTCTATAGCGAAATATGCGGTCAGCAACCTATCCCCAGTAATCACGACAGAACGGCTACTCTCGGTGCTTCCGTCGCTCCAGTGTTCAAAGAAATAATGTGGGGCGGTGGCAGTGGCTGTCACAGTCACCGTGTCTAAATAGTCATAGACTCCATTGCCATTAACAGAACCCAACGAAGGGTCAAAACTCTGCACAATCAGCGAATACTGGTTCTTTGCAAATAATGCACTGATTGATGAATCACAATTGATAAACAAAGTATCCTGAACGTTGGTGCTTCCGTTGCTCCATTGCTGGAAGTGGTATCCATAATTAGGTATGGCCTTAACGACCACGCTTGAATCACAGCGGACACTATTTGAGTCAGCGTCTTTCAATATTGTGGCACTACCCCATTGTGGCTGCAAAGAAGAGACAGACATTGTGAGTTCAACGGTCGGTACGGTATAGTGGTGTTGAGTACCAAACCAGTTGGAATAAGAGTGATAAGACCCACAGGGTATAATGATGTTGAGTGTATCTGGAGAGCCCCAAAACTCGCCGCTATAATAAGGTGCAACTTCAGTAACAAAAATCAAGGAGTCGAGACTCGGACAATTCGTAAAACAGGCAAACCCGATGCTTGTCAACGAGCTGCCAAATCTCACAGTTCGCAGACTATAATTTTGTGAGAACGCCGCTTGACCAATGCTAACAACTGAGTTTGGTATGTTGACATAAACAAGGCTTGTGTCGGCATCGAAGGCTTGATTTCCAATCGTAACGACCGACTCTCCAATAGTCAAGTCTGACAGGTTATGACACGCGGCAAAAGCAAGATTTCCAAGTGTTGTCACCGAGTTTGGTATTATCACGGATGCCAAATCAGCACAGGCTGAAAATGCCTCTTGTTTTATTGTAGTAATCGTATTTGGAAGTATAACTGTATCTATACCATAGGCGTGATGAAACGCATTGTATCCGATAGAGGTGACGGGATAACTAACGCTGTTGTATTCCACGCTGTCTGGAATAATCAATGTGCCACTCAATGATGAACCGTAATTGGGCATACTATATGAGCAATAGGTCGCCTCCGCCTCATTGTTCTCAATTTGGAAATAGACGGTATGGTTGCTTGGTGTGACAACGGGGAAAGTTTGACCTTGTGCAAATTGCCACGCAAGTAATGCTGTGAATAACACGGACAGCTTAAAAAAGTGTTTTGATTTCATGGCCACAAAATTACACTTTTTTCGCAACATAGAAATATTTTCTATATTTGCACAACTGCAACGAAGTGGTGAGTACACCGTCCTACTATTATAGTAAACTGGAAAACAAATAATTAAAAATAATATCATCATGAAGAAAATAATAATGATTATCGCATGCCTTATGCTGGGCGGAGCAATATTCGCTCAGTCAAAAGGCGAATTGAAGGAACAGATTGACGCCCTTACAGCAGAATTGCAGACCCTGAGAAACGATCTGACCAATTCATTACAGAGAAATAGACAACTTGAAAGCAGAATCATAGAATTGGAGAATATGCTCACCTCCCAGGACAATACCATCGCCACGCAGAAAACAACGATAGCTAACTACAACGAGCAGTTGGCAGGCTATGCTGAACAGCTGAATTCCTATGCACAACAGGTGGCACGCCTGAACAACGAGATTACCAGCCTCACGAACCTCGTGATAAGCGACACTGCAAGACGAACACCTACAGCAACGACAACTGTAACCTCTCCGCGTGAGAGAGTTTTTATTTTCACCAATGCCAACGCCACCTTCAAAGTCCCTGCAGGCAAAATATGGAAGATATCTGGTTGCGGTCCAACTGCATTAAGCTTTAATTCTTATGAAAGTTTACATAAAGAAAGGAGTGATCAGAATTGGAGAGGTTTAAGTCTTTTCTACTCCAAAATAGGAAACAAAGTTATAAACGTGCCTAATTACGCAAAAGACTTATATAATCACACATGCGGTGCTGGCACACAAAGATATATAAACGAAAACACGGAATTTAAACTTGAAATATGGTTCATAAAAGACATCGAACGAAATGGAGATGATTATGAAGCAAAAGACCGTCTTGCCCCCAATGATTTCCAATACTATCTACGAATAGAAGAATTAGATATCGAGTAAACATAATAGCAAAAAGTGCTATTACAGACAAGGGCCGCCTCATTCGAGACGGCCCTTGTCTATATGATTGTCATCACTCTGACTGGACTTCGTTTGAGTTGGAACGTATCAACGTCATCTCGTCGATAAGGTGGCCTGCACCGGCAAACTTGTCTATAATGAAGAGACAATAGCGTATGTCGAGGCAGATATTGCGGCAGTAGTCGGGATCGAAGAGCAGGTCGCTCATGGTGCCTTCCCAGCAGCGGTCGAAGTTAAGGCCTATCAGGCGTCCGTCGGCGTTAAGCACAGGGCTTCCGCTGTTGCCTCCCGTAGTGTGGTTGGTGGCGATGAATCCCACAGGCATATGTCCGTCAGGAGTGCCATAGCGGCCATAGTCCTTGGTATTGTATAACTCTTTCAGCCTCGGCTCAACGACATAGTCATAGATATCGGGATTCTCTTTCTCCATAATGCCCTGCAGGGTACTGTACGGCTTGTAGTAGACGCCGTCACGGGGACGGAAACCTTCGACATGGCCGTAGGCAACACGCAGTGTGAGGTTGGCATCGGGGAAGAAGTTGACGTCAGGCTGCATCTCCATCATGCCCTTGACATAGGTACGCATGAGACGCTGGATATCCTGCTGGGCTTTGCGGTATGCGGTGAGTTTCTGCGGATCGTAGGCGAGTGTGTAGGCCTGGTCGAACAGTTTCACTGCAGGGTCGTCTTTCAGTTTCTTGCCACTTTTGGCAGTATAGTTATCAAGGAATTTCTTCAACTTGACCTGATTGTTGAGTATAGACTCATCGTAAATCTTGCCGAGGGTTTTCTCTATCTGCGCGACGGTCTTCTCGCTGCCCTCGAGATAAGGTGCATAGCCGGCTTTCCACATATAGACGAAAGTCTCAATAAATATGGCGCGATCCACGATAGTGTGCTGGGCAAAATCGGTGAAGTACTTCTCGTTGTCGTTCTTCATCTTGTTGACAGCCTCCAGAACCTTGAGTTCGTCGTCGGTATTGGCAAGACGCCATGCCGCAAGCGTACGGCTCATGAAGTCGCTTGCCATGACAGCCTCATTGAAGTAGGTGAGCTCCACCTCTACGGGGCGCAGCTGCTTGTATGCTTCGGCGAGCTGCGGCAGCACGTTATAGTACTGCGGCCTGTTGGCGGCCCACTGCTGGAAGCGTCTCTCAAATTCGCGTTTCTTCTCCACTCCACGCAGACGGTTGATGCCCTGTGTCTCGCCCTGCCATTTCTTCCATCCGTTTGCGATACTGGCCACACGGCTTGCATATTTTAGACGCTGTGCCGGGCTTTGGTTCATAGCCTTGTTGTAGTGTTTCAGACGGATGGTGCGGAGGTCGATACGGATAGGATTCTCGATATTCGCGGCGAGTTCCACAGCGTCGCTGGTGACATAACGCTGTGTGGTGCCGGGATAGCCAAAGACGAAGGTGAAGTCACCCTCGTTGACGCCGTCGAGTGAAATCTCGAGATGTTTCAGAGGCTTGTATGGCTTGTTGTTGACATTGTAGGCGGCAGGCTTGTTGTCCTTGTCGGCATAGACACGGAACATGGAGAAATCGCCCGTATGACGGGGCCACATCCAGTTGTCGGTATCACCGCCGAACTTGCCTATGTTCGACGGAGGGGCACCCACCAGACGGACATCGGTGAAGACCTCGTTGACATACATGAAGTACTGATTGCCATAATAGAAAGGCTTGATGATGGCTTTGTAATGGGTGCCTTCGACAGCCTTGGCAGTGATTTTCCTGATATTGGACTCGATGATGCTTGCACGCTCCGTTTCGGATGTCTCGGCACTGACGCCTTTAAGCACTTGGGAGGTGACATCCTCCATACGGACGAGACGTGTAGCGGTGAGGCCTGGACATGGTATTTCCTGGTCGCGGCTCATAGCCCAGAAACCGTGGGTCAGGTAGTCGTGCTCCACGGTACTGTGCATGGTGATATATGAGTATCCGCAGTGATGGTTGGTGAGGAATAGACCTTCGGCACTTACATATTCGCCTGTGCATCCCTGGTTGAACAGGATTATGGCATCCTTGAGACAGGCGTTGTTGATGTCGTAGATATCCTTGGCCGAGATACGCATACCGGCTCTTTGCATGTCAGCCTCATTACGTCCGAGCAACATGGGAATCCACATACCTTCATCTGCCAACGCACTGATTGTCATCGCTGCCATGGCAAGCAGCATCATAATTTTTTTCATAACTGATAAGCCTTAAATTTTTTGCAAAGATACATCTTTTGGACGGAATGACAAAATTTAATCTGTCCCATAATAAAAAAGGAGCTTTTCAGTTATGAGACATATGCGGTAAGCTGTGGCAACGCATACGGCAAAAACAAGAATCGATGTCATTGATAATAGATTACCCTTGGTACTTCACACTGCTGTGTCTGCTTTTAGGTGCGGCCTATGCCTATGTGCTTTACTACCTTCGAATCCGCAAAAAGGACAAGGAGAGCCCTGCCGTGAAGTCGGAGTCGCCCTATGGCAAGGTGACAACCCTCGTTATGGCGGCACTGCGATGCCTCGCCGTTGCAATGATATCCTTTCTGCTGCTGTCACCGCTAATCAAGAGAGAGTCAAACAGAAAAGAGAAACCTATTGTCGTCATAGCCTACGACAACAGCAAGTCGTTGGACTACAGTCCTGACTCGTCCTACTACCACGGTGATTTCGCCAAGACCATGCAAGGGGTTGTCGACAAGCTCTCGGCTGACTACGACATACAACTCTATACCTACGGCTCCGACGTTACGCCTCTGGACAAAGACTCCATGCCCACATACGAAGAGAAGAGCACCGATATCTCCATGTTGCTCACCGATATACGCAACCGCTATTTCCACCGCAATGTCGGTGCTGTTGTGATAACAGGCGACGGTATATTCAACAGCGGAATCAATCCCTTGGGAGAATCGACATCTCTACCCTACCCCGTCTACACCATAGCCATGGGAGACACCACGGTGCGACGCGATGCATCCATTGCCAACGTGCGTTTCAACAGGATTGCTTATCTGAACAATAAGTTCCCGATGGACATCACCGTGAACGCCACACGTATGCGTGGCGAAGGCTCGACTTTGACGATATCGCGGGATGGAAGAATCTTGTTTTCCAAACAAATAAATTATACCGACGACCACTTCTCTTGTATGGAAAGCATCCTGCTTGACGCCGACAGGGCTGGGCTGCACAACTATATAGTGACCATAGCACCTCTGAACGACGAGCAGACAACACGCAACAACCATCGCGTGATACCGATAGAGATTATCGACGGTCACCAGAAAATAGCCATCGTGGCGGCGGCACCGCATCCCGACATCGCAGCACTGCGACAGGCGATAGAGAGCAACAGCAACTATGAAGCCGAGACATTCCTTGCAAAAGACTTCCACAATGATGCCCGCGACTACAGCCTTGTTATTCTCCACCAACTGCCGTCGAAAGCTCCCGAAGCTGCCATAAACATCGAGAAACTGCTCGAGACAGGCACTCCGGCACTGTTCGTTCTGGGAAGCCAGACCGACCTCGCACGATTCAACTCACTCCATACAGGCCTTGAGATTTTCTCCCGAATAGACCGTCTGAACGATGCTTTGGCACTGACAAACAACAACTTCACCTATTTTACTTTAGACGAGAATATCGCCAGACGTATAGAACAATTCCCGCCGCTCCTCTCCCCTTTCGGAGAATATAAGCTTGGTGGCAACGCCCAGACGCTCTTCAACGCCAAGATAGGAAATGTCAACTCGGGACTGCCCCTCGTGTCGATGACGCAGCAACAGGAACGCCGCTATTCGTTCATTGCTGGCGAAGGACTCTGGCGATGGCGACTGGCGGATTTCCAAGCCAACGCATCACATGACAACTTCAACGAACTTATAGACAAGATCGTTATCTTCACCGCATTGCGTGTAAACAAAGACAGATTCCATGTGGAGGTGAAAAACATTTTTGGCGAATCCGAACCTGTGATGTTCGAAGCACAGCTGTACAACGACAACTATGAATCTGTCAACACCCCCGATGTGGAGCTGGCCATCACCCAACAACAAGGGAACGGAACCAAGACTCAGAAGAAATACCTCTTCAACCGCACCGCATCGGCATATTCCATCAATCTCGGCATCCTTGAACCAGGCTCATATAACTACACTGCCACCACTCATTTCAACGGCAAGACATACACTGCCAACGGAAGCTTCCTTGTGGAGAATCTACAATTGGAAGCCCTGAACCTCGTCGCCGACCATTCACTGATGGCTACACTTGCAGCAAACAACGGAGGAGAAATGCTTGATGCCCACGACGTGGAACGACTGCCAGAAATGCTGAAACAACGCGGCGACTTAAAGACCGTCATATACGGCGAGACACGCTACAGCGACATGCTCAACCTGCCTCTGATATTCATAATCATTGTGCTGATGCTTGCCGCAGAATGGGTGCTGAGAAAACTTTATGGAGAGGTGTAGTAACTTAAACTATTTAAGACGAAGACGAAATTTTTTTAACTTTTTTCTTCTCAACCATAAAACCTCATACATCGCACATCATACTTCATACCTCATACCTCGCACATCACCCTTTACCCCAAAAAATGCTAATGGCTGAATCCAAATTCAAAATATTGAAATCCCAGTTCCTGAAAGATGGTGTGGCACTTGTCTCGGGCAATGCCTGGGCTCAGCTTATCGCTTTTGCGGCATACCTGCTTCTCACCCGTCTCTTCACCCCTAAAGACATAGGCCTTTACAATATTTTCTATTCTTATATCGACGTTCTTATCATCGTCAGCACATTACGCTACGAACTCGCCGTTGTGCTTGCCGACAACGACCATGAGGCTGCAGCGGTAAGTCGTCTGGCTCTGAAAATCAACAGCATCATATCTGTTACAATGCTCACACTTATGCTACTGATGCGTATGCTGATGCCAGAGCTATGCAACAAAATGCTTGGCGATAACCTTTTGATAGCACTCCTTATACCTCCCATGGTATTTTTCTGCGGAACATCGAGAGTGTATGATGCACTGTTCAACAGATACAAAATATTCAAGCAGATAGCACTGTCCGAGGTTATCGGCTCATCGTCAGGTGTCCTTTTCAAGATACTGTTCGGTTTTCCAAAGCTTGTCTCAACCCTGTGGCACACTATAGGTCTGCCTTTAGGCACCGTCCTTGGAAAAGCGGCATCGAACATCAATTTCCTGCTGCATCTGAAGAGGCTGCCGTTGCCCAGCAAGAGCACACGTCAGGAACGTGGCGAGGCGGCACGCAAATACCGCAACTTCCCGTTGTATACTATGCCGAAGGACTTGATAAACAGCTTCTCGTACAATCTTCCTTTCCTTTGGCTTGCACTCTATTTCGACAAGGCTGAAGTGGGTCTGTTCTCGTTGGCTCTGACATTCACATTCCGTCCGGCGAATATCTTCAACAACGCTTTCGAACGTCTTCTTTATGTACGTATTGCCGAGAAAGTACGTGCTGGAATAACAATAAAGAAAGACATCGTCCGGTTCGCCAAATGGCTGAATATTATCGCACTGCCTGTTTTTGTTGTATTCTTTATTTTTCCAGACCAGATATTTGGATTCCTTTTTGGTGGGCGATGGGCAGGATGCGGCTACTATATACGGTGTCTGCTTCCATGGATTTACATAATGCTGACATCCACATCGCTAATGTTTATTTCCAACATCTTCTACAAACAGCGAACAGAGTTCATATTCTACATAGTGCTTTTGCTGCTCCGCATTGTCGCTGTGGTTGTAGGAATCCACACAGGCAATTTCCGCTTGGCCATCATGCTCTTTGCAGCAGCCGGTGCAATAATATCACTGGCATTGCTGTCATGGTACATATATCTGATAAACAATTATGAGACCAGTGCTAAATGAGAGAGAGGCTACAAGCGCCCTTCCGCGGCATGCTTATATAGTTTTTTCACCGTATTCCTGTCTGCAGGGAGCCAGTCGACGCTATTGAACTCATCGGTGGAAAGCCATCGTGACGATTCATGTTCCTTCAAAGTGATGTCATCCCCCACAATGGTACACAGAAAACAATACATGGTAAGATGAAAGTCCGGATAGTCCCACTCGACAGTGTCGAAGAGACCCTCTATGACAATCTCAACATCCAGTTCCTCCTTTATTTCACGATGAAGAGCCTGTTCTGAGGTCTCTCCGTCTTCAATCTTGCCCCCGGGAAACTCCCATCCGTCCTTCATAGGGCCATAGCCTCGCTGCGTGGCGAGGATTCTCCCCTCACGATGTATGATGGCAGCCACAACATGGAGGTGTCTCTTTGCCTCACTTGTCATCAGACTCTCCATTGTCGGTTTTCTTATTTTTGCAAAGGAACCTGGGTCTCTGGAAAGAGAAAACAATCTTGATAGATTTTAGGAAATAGTGGGGTACTTCCTTTGCTTTCAGTTCCTTGATTTCCCTATGTATAGCACCGATGCTCTCACCCCTCAGAACTCTGAAGATGATAAGCAAAATCGTAAGCACTATAATAGAACTGATAAGCATGATATATTATTAAGGATAAAGTTTAACGGTTTTAAGACTTCATATTACTAATGGTCAGCAAAATAAATCATAACCTTGTTACACCTTATCATTTATTCGCTCCTTAATAACGGATAAAAGCAGTATTATTGTATGGAATTGAAGAAATATAGTGCAATTTCGTTATAACAATTCATTTCTTATAATCACCGCATTTTGGCAATTGTGACGGTGGCAGATATTTATACCAGAGTTCACATGCTCCGTCGGGATTTTGTTCCATAAAAACCCCAACGCCACCATTGGGCAAACGTGTGATTGATGAATAGACCGACGGTCCGTCGAACAGCAGTATCGGGTCCCGCCATGTCTCGCCCTCGTCGTAGCTGACGAAGATGCTGACATCCTCGCGTTGCATAGAATTGGTGATACTGTGCAGTAAGATATTACATTTCCCATTTTGGTCCGAGGCCGACAGTCTAAGCATATCGCCATTGCAAGCATTTGTGTTCATGCACTGCCATCGCCCCTGTGTACCCCAAGTGGCTCCACCATCGCCGCTATAATTGTATCCTCTCTCGCCACTCTGGCGTACACTGATAAGAACACGTCCGTCTACAAGTTCCATAAGCTTGGCTTCATCGCCGCCGCTGTATGCCCTGTCCGACACCTGCCATGTGTGGCCATTGTCATCACTGTAGACGACAAAGTTGTCCAACGTGTTATTGTTTAGGCGGCACATGGCTGCAGCAAACATTATCCTTCCTGCATGGTCACCACGTGTAAGTCTCAGCCCGTTGCCAGAGCCGAAAAACGACGCCCTGTAGTTGACACACATACTGTTCAATGCCTGGCTGCCCCACAGCTGGGCTGTGATGTCCTCCGGTTCGGACCAGCTACGTCCTCCATCAGTGCTGCGGCAGACATAGCTGCGTATAGGGTCATTCTGTGATGAGGCAAAAAGACCGTTGCCTCCCACGAAGACACATACCACGTCACCGTTGGCACATTCCACCAACGCTGCATCGCCGTAACCATGTTTATAGCCCGTCCCTTCCACTATCGTGACAGGCTCACTCCATGTACGGCCGCCGTCGGTGCTCCTGCGACTGACTATGTCGATATCCTGCGGCAAATCATTCTCGTTATATTTGCGCTTGTCACAGGTTATCAGCAGACTGCCATCACTCAGGCAGAGGATTGCCGGTATACGCCAGTTGGTGCTGCCATAGTCACCTGGTCTGAACAGGCATACCTCAAAAGCCGTTGTGGTGTCTTCTTGAAGAGTCTCGGGAACCTCCGCGACAGGCTTGTGACAGCTGATACTCATCACTGCACATAGAACCAATAAGGACAATCTGCTCATATGCTAAAAAATATCGACAATTGTGTGTTTCATTCCGTTGACAATAAAGCTGTCGCCGACAGTTTTGCCTTTGAGTGCCAAATAAATGGGCGTCTGGGCACTGATGGCAAAATAATATTGCATACCTGTGGGCGACTCGCTGTCATTGACCACAAATTTCCCTGCCCCGATACTGAGGAAGAATCTCTGTTTGTCAGTGATAACGATAGCGCCATGCTCAGCCCTGTCGAAGGGCTGCAGGCGTAGAGCCTCCTGCAGATAACGCAGACCAGCATTCGCCGAGGCGTACTGTTTTGCGTACATATCCCTGGCACGCATCATCTTGGTGCGGTAGCTGTCGTAGCGGTCTACATTGGCGCCGTAGTCGTTGCTCTGCTGTTGTGCAGAGTCCATCTCCTGTTTGGCGACATTGGCGATTTTCTGCTGCTGAGCCATACAGGCTTGGATAACTTGAATACGTTTTTCTTTGGGTGTCACAGGAATGGTCTTTTATCAGAAA
>JAGADZ010000071.1 GCA_017613375.1 Bacteroidales bacterium
AAAAAATCAAGCTTTTGCAACGATACAGACACATATCATCGCATCAGAACTGCACCTTTGAAAAGGCAGAAAAAGGGATTTTTTTGCACCCTGAAAGCATTGATAATCAGTGCGTATATTTATACCAAAATCATTCGAATTTCACCGGCAAAGAGAAAGATGTGGAAACAGGCTACGGCTACTTCGGTGCGAGGTACATGGACCACGAGCTGATGACAATATGGCTGAGTGTGGATCCAATGGCGGATAAGTATCCAAGCATTAGCCCGTATGCCTATTGTGCATGGAATCCAGTGAAATACATAGATCATAATGGGGAATGGGTACCTGGATTAGATGAAAATAACAATGTTATTTTAACAGCTGAAGACGGAGACGACATCAATACACTAAGTGATTTTATGGGTGATGCATATAAGGATGTTGTTGATTGCTTATTTGGGACAATGAGCAATGGAGTTATTAATCTTACGGAATCGTACGGTTGTATTTTTCAAGAGATGACTGATGCAATAAATGATAGTCCAACAAATGATGTGAATTGTTGGGGTACCAGTATGTCCATACTTACCAATGGGGTAATTGATCCTCATTATCGATATTGTGGGAGAAAGATTGCAAAAGAAATGGATGCAGATGTAATATTAATTGCAAATGGAATCTCTGTTCCCAAAGATGATGCAAACGTTGGGATTACACTTGTTAGATTCTCAAATAGTGGTGAAAATGGGAAATATCCAGGAGAGACTACTCATTTTGCAACTTATATGGGTACCGACTTAAAGGGTCAACAATATGTGTTCACAAAAAATGGATGGAAGTACAATTGGGATATCCAAAAAATAGATGATTTTCATGTTCCAGATTATGAGCATAGTAATTTAGCTGGAACTCGTTTTGATGATTATGGGATTCCTACACCATTAATGGGACATAGTTCCCCCTACTATAATAAAAGATAACAATATGAATAATTGTTTTGTCAATATCCTGTTATTTATATTCATCACAAGTCCTCCTCCTGTTGAGTTACAAATATGTTTGTTGGACATAAATGGCATTGAGCATCCTTGGATATTTGGGTATGATATTAAAACGTATGATTGGGACAATCATACTGTATTTATTGTTCCTGATTCTGTGGAAGCAGTGGTTTCCCGAAGCATATCGTGTTCTGGTTTCTCTGTCAAAATTGGCGACACTACCTTATATAGAGGAATGTGCGACTTAATTTATAATAGTTCTATTGGCCTTAAATCCCCCACAATATTAGTATGGAAGGACGGCGTACCCTCTATTGATTTAAAATGTGCTTGTTTTAAAATATATTATTTCGGAGAAAATGAAGACAAAAGATCGAATGCGTTATTATATACTTATCTTAAGAAAGAAAACAAATTGACAGAGAAACCATAGAAATTGGCCAAAGTCTCCGTCGTGCCGGACGGCACAAAAGCCAGTGGGATACAAAGCCACTGTGAAGTTTTATATATAATCCTAAGGCAGATCAATTTTATATTAATATAAAATCAAATCGATATGGTACATCAAGTTACGTGTTTTCGGATATTGAAGTGTTGGCTCACGAGATGAAACATGCAGAACAGTTTGAAAACAATCAACTAGGTTTTATGTGGTTTTTTTCGACAGATATGGTCATTCCATATGCATATGACCAACAAGATGAAATAGAAGCTGCATTACAAGCAAATCTATTTGATCCTAATTCAAGTTCAGATTACCAGTCTGTCAGAAAGATTACCCGTTTAATTCAAAGTGAATATGGTTGTTTGAGTAGATATGCCATCAAAATTACAAAGATTTAGAAAAACAAATTAATAGTGAATATCGTAATTATTCAATTGATCAAAGAAATGAACACAGTACTAACGTAAGAATAATATACAATAAATGAACTTTTATAAGTTTTGTATAATGATAAAAAGATTATTATTGGCACTGTGTATTTTTTCAACATTTTCAGGATGTTCTGTCTTAAAGAATGGAAAAACAAGAAATGTTGAAGGCTTATATTGCCTTTTTCTTGACTCTGTGGATGTGTATGAAAATGCGAATTTGCCTGCAATATTAATAAACGAAGACTTTACATTTGAATACACAGTTCCTGGTTTAGGAGGACCTTACTATTCAAGAGGAACATGGCGACCAACCCATAATGGTATATTCTTATCTACAGAACTGACATGCGAGGGTGCAAATATTAAAAAAATTGGACATATTGAAAGCAAGGATTCAACAGATATTATCTTTCAGTTATATAATAATGATTCATTAAAACTCAATTACGTTACAACAGTGGACTGGCAAGGGGAAAAAACAATATTAATGTTGGATAGTTGTAATCACATAAGAGTGTCGAAAAAGACACTTCGTAATATATCATTCTTCGAATGGGATTTGTTCTATTTCCCAATTTGTAAAAATTTTGGACGATTTAAAGGGGGTTTAATATACTCAATAACTCTTCTTTATCATGGTCTTTATCCATTCATATATGACGAGGAATGGCTTTTGTTTGAGGACACTTTAATTAGAGAAAGTTCCAAGCAAAAAAATACATTTATAAAAAGACATTAGATCTGTTTCGGATTTTTTTCTTTGGGACATATGATACCAGGTTGTATATGAAGAAAATAATTATACCTGTCATTACGTTACTGACTGTTGCATGCTACAATAATTCCGAATCCGAGGTTCTGGGAAGAAACGGTTTGTGTCGTAAACTGTCTCCATGTATAGAGGATGCTTTTGCTTATTATATCAAACATGAAGATAACCCAGACACATCTACCATATATCTGATGGAGTTTCTGGTGGGAGAACCTGGATTTCCTCAAGATGATACATTGATATTATTCTGTGCGTGCTGTAACAGGCAACTTGCAGATGGTATTAAGGGTATTATGACTATAGGTGAATATAAAGTGTTGGTGTTTGACAAACAAAATGTAGGGAATAAATTCTACAATGTAGATTCTTTGGTGGATATTGACTTAGATAGACTCTGTTTACCATCCTCTGAGAATCTAATAAATTGTTATGCATTTGTTCTTGATGGTGACTCTAATTTATATTTATTGGGATGTCAACCTGACGATTTTGTACCAATAAAGATAGATAGAGAATAAGGTCCGGTCGAGAGTTCTGTCACAATTTGGACAAACGGATTATTCTACAACGATTTCATCCGTAAATATCCATGCCGGTTTTCCTGTGGCACGGTGCCATGCCGGTATTTCTGGCAGTGGGATGGCGACGACACGCAGGTATTCTGCTTTTGCAGGTCTGTCTAATGTCGTCGTAAAGGTCTTTATCATCGGAGTGGCGAGGATTTCTGGATTGTCAGGGGTGAATTTGCCGATTTGTTTCCAATGCCGTTGGTCGTTGGATATGTAGTATGTTATGCTTTGAGGCAGGAATATCCAAGACAAAGGATAGAAGTAGAAATCCATGCTTACCCTTCTTATCTCTTCGGTACTGTTGTTGCCGAGGGATATTACTGCATCGAGAGTGTCGCCATAGAATCCGAGCCACCAATAGCGGTAGTCTAATATTCCACCTGCACCGTCGGTGAGCGACTGGCCTCCGTCACAGGTGTATGGAGGAGTTGGCTCTTTTCGAAGTGTCACAGGTTTGAAGTAGGTTAGCCCGTAGCTATATGTCTTGAAAAGGAAGTGCTCTATGACATCCTTGTATTCATCGGGAGTGCATCCCATCTCCATCATCTGTGTCACACCGAAACGCTTCAGGTCCCGAACCATGTTTTGAAGCATCTGCTCAAGTTGTCCAATCTTGTCGAAAAGTTCCCCCGAGGGGAATAAATCTTCCAGAAAACTGCCAGATGTTGTCAATTCCACGGTGGCAAAGTCAAGCGACAATTCGAAGAAACGCAGCCGTTCATGGATTATGCTGTCATCTGTGGCGGCATAGGCTTGCCTCATCATGCTGCGGTAAAGCATCATTTTCTCTGGTGAGAGATATCCGTCGTCGCCGTCAATGGAATAGCCGTAGATGTCCAGCCTTTTTCCTGAAGCTATCAGAGCGGTGGTCATGGTGTCGATGATGTTTTTTATATATCGGCCTGCTTCCCCATAATATCCTTGACAGAAATCGTCGATCAATGCATTGGCATCAAGGTATGGATTCCACATCAGTTTGGCAATCAAGTAGCATCGTATGTCCATCCATGACGTGACATTGTCGGCTCCAGAGGCTTGTTCAAACATCATCGTCACACCGTTGTTATGGAAAAACTGCAGATTGGACTTCAGTACGTGAAGGTTTGGAAACGGATTCCAGAAATTCCGGAATTGCACCACATAGTCCCAAAGGAAAATGTTGTCGGTGATTTGATTCCAGTCTGAGATGTCCTTCCTGAAAGCTGCTTCGTCAGGATTTGTAGAGATGGGCTGTTCGCGGCCTGCCTCAATGGGGCAAAGCATGACAAGGACATTTGAGTCTGGGCGAACCTTGAAATCTTCTGGGGCACTGCGTGTGTATTGATATGCGAGGGTGGCGATGGTCGTTTCGGGGAAACGACGGGCTACCTGATTGACGAAATGCAGCAGAGTGCCTGTCGGTCCACCGTAGAGACTGTCCATGTGCAGACATCCGGGACATTGACAGACATTGTAGTTGTCGTTGGGTGACACTGACCAGTATTTGAAGTGTTTTGCAGCTCCGTCAGCGGTCAATGAAGCCATTGATGCCGACAGGGCGTTGCATAGAGTGTCAAGCACGTCAGGGTTGGATAGGCAAAGTTGTCCGTCGCGTACACGCTGCCCGTCACGCATCGAGAACCATTCAGGATGCCTCTCAAAATAGAGCTCGGGTGAAACGAGTCTGCGGAAAGTGTGGACAAACATACCCCATTCAGAATTACGCTCGTTTACAGTGTTGATATGATGCCAGTCGGCATAGAGTTGGCTGTGGTTTGGGTAGTGATAGGACACTTCGCGGTATGAGAATGCAGGCTGTTCGGCAAAGATGGGCTCGACGGGAATGGTGAAGTTGCTCAGGTCGGGGACAACAAGGGCGTCAGGTGTGTAGAGCCGGAAACCACAGTAGCGTTCCAAGAAATCATATACGGCATACAGGGTCCCTTTTTCCCCTTTGCCGCAGAGCAGAAAAGTCTCGCCGTCGCCATACATTACGTAACCGCCATCGGCCAAATCGTCGACATTGACATAGGGAGAATCGCCCACATAGATGCTTCCTGCCTGTGGTTCGCTGTCCAAACGCGAGACAATGTAAGTGTTAATGCCGCCTTTTTTCAAGAAATACTGCAGTTCCAAGGCTGCTTCCATATCGTTGTAGCCAGGCTCTATGCTGACCACGATTCGTTTGGGCGCTATCTGGGACGATGCCACAAAAGGCAAGGCCGACAGAAAAGAAAAGATGATTATGAAGAGGATGCGACGCATGGCTTAACAATTGTTTCCTGCGGCATGACCTGTGGTGAAAGCTATCTGTAGGTTGTATCCGCCTGTGTCGGCGTCGAGGTCGAGTACTTCTCCGACAAAGTACAGCCCTTTGACTAACCGCGATTCCATGGTTTTGGGATTCACCTCTTTCAGGCTGACACCGCCCTGTGTGACGATGGCTTCTTCAAAGTCTCCGGTTTCTGTCAATCTGAATGTAAAGTCCTTAAGGAAATTGAGCAGTTTTTTCCGCTCGGCACCGTTTATTTGGTTGAGACGTTTGTAGTATTCTATATGGAGGCTCTTCAATGCGAGAGGGATCATTTCGGCAGGTAGCCATAGCCTCAACGCATCATGGAACAGGCGGTTGCCGTTACTGTTCAGGTCGTTGATCAAGCGTTTGTCAAGGGTGTCGGAATCAATGGCAGGTTTCAGGTCGAGGTGTGCCAATACCGTTTTGCCTTCATGCAATGGCGCGGTGGCTATGCGGCTGGCCGAAAGGACTATAGGACCGCTAATCCCATTGTTGGTGAAAGTCATTTCACCGAAATGTTCGCATAGTTTGCGGCCGTCGGCATCGGTGAGGGTGAGACGGACATTCTTCAATACGAACGCCACCAGTTCCTTGGGGATGCTGAGTTCGCAGTCCAGATGTACCAGAGCCGGGTAGCGAGGGGTAAGGGTATGTCCGGCGGCTTGGGCCATTGTGTATCCGTCGCCTGTCGACCCCGTTAATGGATAGCTCATGCCTCCTGTAGCAACAATTATGCTGCTGGCGCGGAGCACGGTGCCGTCAGCACAACGTACACCGCAGGCTTTGCCCTCTTCTATTATCAGCGATGCCACGCGGCAATTCTTCCGAATGTCCACATTGGGCATTTTCTCGAGAGCGGTGACAATGGCAAGGAAGATGTCGAGCGATTTGCCGCTTTTAGGATAAACCCGGCTGCCGCGTTCCAAAACCAGAGGGACGCCATGCTCCTCGAAAAACTCCATAAGCTGCGTATTGAAAAAACGCGAGAAAGAGTTTCTCATGAAACGAGGGTCGGACCCTACATGTGTCAGGAAATCCTTTAGAGTTGATGTGTTTGTAAGGTTACAACGCCCTTTGCCGGTGATACGCAGTTTGCGTCCAGGCTGGTCCATTTTCTCGAGAAGAACCACTTGCCTGCCGCGTTCTGCGGCAGCATGGGCAGCCATCATGCCGGCGGCGCCGGCACCGATTATGATGACTCTGTTATCGGGCGATGTCTCCAATGTCTTCAGGATGTATGCAGAGCACGGGAATCTGCGATTTATGTACTATCTGTTGGGCGTTGGTGCCGAGGAATAGACGTGCGATAAGTCTTTCCTGTTCGGTGTTGATGACTACGAGGTCGGCGTTTATGCTGGCGGCATAGTCAAGCACTGTCTTGGAATAGTTCTCGTAGCGTCTTCCGCAACTTGTGAACGGGATATTCTCTTTTGCGAAGTAGTTTTCTACCTGTTTCAGGTAGGTGCGCAGTGTCAATGCATCCTCAGCTGTCTCGAGCAGTCCGAGGATGTGGACCTGAGAACCGAATATTTTGGCCATCTGGGCAGCAGGACCTACCTTTTGGCGGGAGTTGGCGTTGACTCGGATAGGAACAACGATATGCTCCAGTTTCTTGTGGAAATTGAATCCTTCACGTATCGTAAGGGTGGGGCAGGGGGCTTCCTGCACTATACGCACTGCTGTGCTGCCCATCCAATATTTTTCAAAACCGGAGGCTCCGTTTGTGCCGATGACAATCATGGGAGAATCCTCGGCTTTGGCCTCTTCGGATATACAATTGGCGACAGAACCGCTTTTAATATCCCATTCCAAGGCCCCGTATTGCATATTCGGAGCGTGTTTCTCGCATAGTTGTTTCAGTTTGTCGATGGCAAGATGTTCGGTGGCTTCGAGTTGGTCTCCAGACAAGAGTTTCTTCTCTTTCTTGACCCATAAAAGCTTTATGCCAGTCTTCATCTTGTTGGCGATGTCGACAGCGATGTCTAATGCTACATAGGAACCATTGGAGAAATCAGTTCCGACAATGATGGACTTCATATTTGTTTTTCTATAATTATTATTAGTAATGTTATGTTTTTACAACGTAGAATGGTCCTTATTATTGTATTATTCAATAAAATGTTTTTAATATTTGGATATTCAGACTGTTATAAGCGATGCTCTTTTTCTTTTGCAAAGAATGGAGATTTTTTCGTAATTTTGCACTTTCAACAATGTCAGACATTCAAGTATAATGAACGCAAATTTAGACCCTACAGGAAACAGTCAGAGCGCTCGTGAGCGGGAGGTGGAACGTGCGTTGCGGCCCAAGGCTTTCGAGTCTTTCGCGGGTCAGCAGCAAGTGCTCGACAACCTGAAGGTTTTCGTCAGTGCTGCCAAAGAGCGTGGCGAACCGTTGGATCATGTCCTTCTGCATGGCCCTCCGGGACTGGGCAAGACCACGCTGTCTCATATTATTGCAAATGAACTGGGTGTGAACTTAAAGATGAGCTCGGGCCCCGTCCTTGACAAACCGGGCGACCTCGCAGGATTGCTCACTTCGCTGGGGCAGAACGATGTGCTCTTTATTGATGAAATCCATCGTCTGTCGCCCGTCGTGGAGGAATACCTCTATTCGGCGATGGAGGATTACCGCATTGATATCATGATAGAGTCCGGCCCTGCGGCACGCAGTGTGCAGCTGAAACTGAAACCGTTCACACTTATCGGTGCAACCACTCGCTCGGGAATGCTGACAGCTCCTCTCAGGGCCCGTTTCGGCATTACGGCAAGGCTGCAATACTATGACGCTCCTACCTTGACACAAATTGTCAACCGTTCGGCGGGACTCCTTCAGGTGAAGATAACCAGCGAGTCGGCGATGGAGATAGCCCGTCGTAGCCGTGGAACACCGCGTATCGCGAATCTTTTGCTGCGTCGTGTGCGCGACTTCGCCCAGGTGAAAGGTGACGGCACGATAACACTTGATATTGCACGCTATGCCTTGCAGGCACTCAATGTCGACCGCAATGGTTTGGACGAGATGGATATCCGCATCCTTTCGACTATCATAGACAAGTTCAAAGGAGGCCCCGTAGGTCTGAACACCATTGCCACTGCCGTGGGAGAAGAGGCCGGCACCATCGAAGAGGTCTACGAGCCGTACCTTATCCAAGAAGGCTATATCATGCGTACACCCCGCGGCCGTGAGGCCACTATGCAGGCTTATCGCCATTTGGGCAAACTGAAGAGTGGCGGTCCACAACAGGAATTGTTTTGAATTTAAGTAATAATATTTCCAGATAATGAGAACTCTCATAAAAAATATAAAGGAACTTGTGCAGGTGGAATACCAGCCAAGACTCAGGGTGTGCGGTAAGGATATGGCGAAGATGGAGACTGTAAAAGACGCTTATCTGCTCATTGAAGATGAAAAGATTAAGGCTTTCGGGCCGATGAGCCAGTTGACACACTCCTCCGCCCTTGCGGGCACCTCCCCTAACTTAGGGGAGGAGTTGAATGGTGCAGACATCGTAGTCGACGCTACGGGGCGGATGGTATTCCCATCGTTCTGCGACTCGCACACGCATCTGGTCTATGCCAATTCGCGCGAACTGGAGTTCGTTGACAAGATTCGAGGCCTCTCCTACGAGGAGATAGCCAAACGCGGTGGCGGTATCCTCAATTCCGCCAAGGCTACAGCTGCTGCCTCGGAGGATGAGCTATACGATATGGCTCAGCGTCGCCTCGAGGATGTGATGCGTCTCGGCACTGGCGCCATCGAAATCAAGAGCGGCTACGGCTTGACCACAGAGAGCGAATTGAAGCTTTTGCGGGTTATTCGTCGTCTCAAGGAAAACTCGCCCCTGACCATAAAGTCGAATTTCCTTGGCGCTCACGGCATCCCGATGGAATATCGCGGGCATCAAGAGGATTATGTGGACTTGGTCATCAATGAAATGATTCCTTTGGTTGCCTCTGAAGGTTTGGCCGATTTCATTGATGTGTTCTGCGACCAGGGCTTCTTTACTGTCCAGGACACTGAGCGTATTCTTGAGGCGGGAATAAAACACGGTATGAAACCGAAGATCCATGCCAACGAGATGGCTGTTTCGGGTGGCGTGCAGGTTGGCGTGAAATATGGAGCTATCTCGGTCGACCACCTTGAACAGATGGGCGATGCTGAGATTGAATGCCTGAAAGGTGCTGAGACGATGCCAACGATTCTCCCTGGCTGTGCTTTTTTCCTCAACCTGCCGCTTTCGCCAGCACGCAAGATGATTGACGCAGGGCTGCCTGTGGCTATGGCCTCCGACTATAACCCCGGCACTGCGCCTTCGAACAATATGCAACTCATACTCTCGATGGCTTGCATCCGATATAGACTCACGCCGGAGGAGGCTTTTAACGCTACCACCATTAATACAGCATATGCCATGGGCGTAAGTGATTGTCTTGGCAGTATCGCTGTTGGGAAACGGGCTAATTTCTATATCACCAAGCCGATATCCACATACGAGTATATGCCGTATGCCTTTGGCGAGAACAAGGTGGAAAGTGTATATATCAACGGTCGCAGAATATAATTGCAGCAATGATAAGGGTAGAACATCTTTACAAGTCATATGGCAGCCTCGAAGTATTGAAAGACATTAATATCGAGGTGTCGGACGGCGAGGTCGTCTCTATTGTCGGTGCTTCAGGAGCAGGCAAGACGACACTGCTACAAATCATAGGGACTCTTGACAGACCGGACAAGGGCTCGGTATTTGTGAACGACATTGATGTCACTAAGCTGTCGGAACGTGAGCTCTCACGGTTCCGGAACCAGAATATCGGTTTTGTGTTTCAGTTCCACAATTTGCTGCCAGAGTTTACCGCTCTCGAAAATGTCTGTATGCCTGCTTTGATTGCCGGAAAAACCATGGAGGAGGCGTCAAAAGAAGCGATGGCCATTATGGATTTTCTGAAAATCACGGACCGTGCCACCCACAAGCCGTCGGAACTATCCGGCGGCGAGCAGCAACGTGTGGCGGTGGCGCGTGCTCTTATCAACCGCCCTGCCGTTGTATTGGCCGACGAGCCTTCGGGCAATCTGGACTCTGTTCATGCCAAGGAACTGCACAGCCTTTTCTTTTCGCTCCGCGACCAGTACAAGCAGACTTTTGTCATAGTGACACATAATATGGAATTTGCCGAGATGTCAGACCGGAAGATAACCATCAAAGACGGTCATAACGAATAGTCAGAAACAACACTCATGATAGCGAAAAACAACAAACAGGGACAGAATAGACAGCACTTCGGAAACGATAAAAAAAACGGTGCGTCAGAACCGTATGGAAACCAATCGTTTCACGTGAAACGTACCAAATCTTCAAGTCAGCAATTGATATGCGGTATGAGGCCTGTAATGGAAGCAATCAATGCTGGTAAACAGATTGACAAGATAATGATTGCTAATAATTTGGAAGGTCAGCTTGCTCAAGAACTGAGGTCGATGATTAAAGAGGCTGGTCTCCCGATGCAGTATGTCCCGGTAGAGAAATTGAACCGTCTGACGGACAGTAACCACCAGGGTGTCGTCGCGACGGTGTCTCCTATTACTTACCACAACTTCGTCGATTTGTTGACATCGTTGGACGCACAGAGTCATGCCCCGTTCATTATTCTACTTGACCATGTCACTGACGTACGTAATCTCGGTGCCATTGTCAGGACAGCTGAATGTGGCGGTGTTGACGCTGTCGTGGTTCCTGATCATGGCAGCGCCATGATTGGTGAAGATGCAGTGAAGGCATCCTCGGGAGCTCTGCTACGTGTCCCTATATGCAGAGAATCAAATTTGAAGATGGTGGTAAATTTCGCAAAACAGTCGGGATTGCAGGTATGTGCCGCTACAGAGAAAGGGGCTTCGCATTACCTCTCTGTGGATTTCAAGTTGCCCACATTGCTTATCATGGGCTCTGAGGACACTGGAATATCAAACGAATTGCTGAAAATGGCGGATGTAAGAGCCAAATTGCCGATAATGGGAGAGGTGCAGTCTCTGAATGTTTCGGTGGCTGCTGCCGTGTTTGTGTACGAAATGCTCAGACAGAGGAATTGATTTTTTTAGTAAAAATCATGTCTATGAGAGCCAATGTCTATTGGCTCTTTTTTTTTGATGGTTTTCGTCCCCGACCTACGACGCACCATAAGATTTAAGTATTTTTAACATCTTTTTTTAAACTTTTTGACCTTAAAAATGGCACTTAAATCTTGAGCGGTCAATCTGTTTTTGTGACAAGGAACAAGAATATTGGCTTTTAAATACAAATAATTGAGAATTAAATTTGTACGAGATATTATTATATATATACAGTAAAAATGTCTAAAAAAACTTTTCTGAATAGAAGAATATATGTAAATTTGTAAATTATTTTCACGCTTCCCCATGCCACGGAAAAGAGTGGTTGGAGAGGGTGTAATTATTTAAAATATAGAAAAATATAATAATTATTAATATGAAGAAATTATCATTACTTTTGGGATTGATTTCTCTGATTTTGGCATTTCCAGCCCAAGGTCAGATTGTCACAAGGTATTCTCAGGGATTTGAGGCTACGGGTGAGACATCGTCTTATACAAGTGTTCAGGGCGATGTCACGATACAATCCGCAGTTGCTTCGTCGGGTAGCCGCTGTCTAAAACTTGGACAGACGACACAAGACGCTGTCATGATACTTGACACCATTGACTTCACGGATAACAGCTCCTTCCAGTATTTCTACCTGGAGTTCATGCACATCTGTGATGTTGACCCAATGACATGTCAGAATGTGGATAATGTCGCTATTATCGAAATCAAGTTGGCTGATGAGAATGATAATGCATGGGCGAGATTGAATCAGCAGGATTACGACCTGACATGGGGCGGCGGTACGACGAACTACAACGGAAACGAGTGCTTCTCCAACCGTTCGTATGCTCCATGGGAAGGGACATCGATAAACAATACTTGGTGGAAACGTGAACGTTTTAAACTCGGTACACATATCATCAACAATACCGCTCTCAGCCAGAGAAGGGTGCTTATTCGTTTTACCTTGAAGGCAAGAAGAACCAACGTTCCTCAGAATAATACAGGATGGTATCTTGACAATATCACCGTCAAGGCCAGTCCAACTTCGATGGTGCTTCCTATTTTGAATATCGTCTCGTACCCTGATATGATGGAGTACCCTACCAGCCGTGGCGTACGTATCGTTGCCGATATCACAACGAGCGTTACGCAAGGTATGGATCCCGATTCGATGTACGTTGTTTACCAGTTGGGAAGCAGTGCACCGGTATTGCGTAAAAACTTGACACCCGTGGCAGGGGTAAACGACAGATATTCTGTTGTCGTCCCTTTCTGCGGATATGACACTATCGTAAAATGGCGTCTTGTCGCGCGAGATTTTACATTAAACCACAACACGGTTACATTCCCCATCGATGAGTCTGGATGGCAACAGTACAGATGTGTGCGAGGTAAGGAAAATCTTTCTCCAATGAGGACCGGCACAACGGGAAATACAGCAATAAATCTTTTCCCGTTCTCGAACAATGGCGACACGAAAACACAGATGATATATACCCAGGAGGATTTGCAAGCTGCGGGATATACCACTGGTGCAATAACACAGATCCGCTATAACGCTGCATCCAATGTGACGAACTCACAGCACAACAGGTTCTGTATCAAAATGTGTAACCTTGATACAAGTTATGTTGTGCCTTCTGACGGGAAGTTCTAT
>JAGADZ010000072.1 GCA_017613375.1 Bacteroidales bacterium
GTCGCAGGACTCCTCCTTCACGGCGATTTTCAGCGAGATACCCCTCTATACCGTCGACGCAGGGGTCAACAATCCCGAGTGGGGCGACGTCATGGGCGGAGGGCAGTACCGCGAGGGGCAGACGGCGACCCTGAGGGCTTTCCCCGCCACGGATGGGTACTTTTTTGTGTCGTGGGACGACGGCTCTGCTGACAACCCCCGCGACGTCACCGTGACGCAGGACACGGCCTTCACGGCGATCTTCGGCACTGTCGACGGAGTGGCGACCCCCGGCGGAGCGGAAAGGTTGCGTGTCACTCTGTCACCGAACCCTGCGAGCACGACGCTCACGGTCACGGCAAGCCGCTGGGACAGGTACACCGTGACGCTCTTCGACATGTACGGGCGTGTCCTTGAGGAGAGGCCTTTTACAGGGACGGTCTGCCGCCTTGACATCGCCGCACAGCCTGCCGGACAGTACATAGTGAAAGTGCAGTCTGACTCCGCCATAACGACGGTGTCGTTTGTAAAGAAATGAAAAACTGAAAAAATCTAAAAACACATGATGATCATATTAATTATCCTGAAATACGTATTCTAATGAGACTTATAAATGAAAATATTGTAAATGAATGTATTGAATAACTATAAATATAAAAAAATGAAAAAAAAAGGTTTTTATTCTTTTGTATTGCTCACAACGCTGGCGGCTCTGCTCTTGTCGTGCGGCGACGGCAAGACATATACACCTAAACCCAAGGGTTATATGCGTATTGAACTTCCCATGCAAAAGTACTACCGAGTCGATTCGTTGTCGTCCGACACTAATTCCCCTGCAGGCCCCAAGGTGGCGTTGCCTTTTTCTTTCGAAGCTAATGAAAACTCAGTGATAATGCTGAAACGAAACAATATGCGTCTCAAGTGGGTCGATTTGAAATACCCGGATGTAAACGGCATTATTTTCCTTACATATATTCCTTTAAAAAAACCTTCGGATTTGGAGGGTGAGGTGGATACTTCGTATCAGCTGCTTTCCAAACATTTCGATTTCTCTTCCGGGGTTAATGAACGTGCTTTTGTCAATAAGGATGAGCATGTCTATGCCACTACCTATATGCTGCAGGGACAGAATGTCGCCTCAACCTACCAGTTCTGGGCTACCGACAGTATCCATCATTTTTTAAGAGGCTCGCTCTATATCGACTGTGTGCCTAACAATGATTCCCTTGCACCTGTATTGAAGTATCTTCAGCAGGATATTGACCATATCCTTGAGACTTTAAGATGGCGATAGTTACAAATGTAATTTGATACCTGCATATAGCATTTACAATTCTAAACCATGAAGATTATTCGATTATTTATCAGTGTATTGCTTCTGAATATTACTCTCCAGTTGTATGCTCAGCAGACAATGCCGGACTCGTTTGAAGATCGTTGGTGGATTGCCACTTTTGAGGATGCTTTGCCTCCGCTGAACCTGACATTCTCGGCAGGATTGCCTCGTTTGTACAGTCCTATGCAGAGTGAACAGGAGATGACGCCTTCAAAATGGTCTTTTGCCAATGACACTCTAAGGCTGTCTTTCAACAAACTGGATTTGCGTTTCACGCTTATATGGAACGACTCCTCTGAGACTTTTAGAGGATCGCTGCGTCAGGGCCTGATGAAGTCCGATGTCTTCTTCTCTTTGAGCGATGGCATGTACCGTTTGAACCGTCCTCAGACTCCTTCCAAGCCATATCCTTACTACGAGGAGGAATTTGTCGTTGTCCGCAAGAAGGAGGGTGTCACGCTCACAGGGACCTTGACTATCCCTCATGGCAAAGGTCCATTCCCTGCAGTAGTCCTTGTCAGTGGCAGCGGGCAGCAGAATCGCGACGAGGAAATAATGTTACACAAGCCTTTCCTCGTGCTTGCCGACTATCTTACACGTCATGGCATTGCCGTTCTGCGTTATGACGACAGAGGTGTCGGTGGCTCTACAGGTGATTATGTGAATGCCACCACGTTCGATTTCGCTGATGATGCAGAAGCGGCGTTTATGAAGTTGCGAAAAGACAGACGCATAGACTCCAGGCGTATAGGAATCTTGGGTCACAGCGAAGGCGCGGCGATAGCCTGCATCGTTGCATCACGCAATAGCAAAGTCTCCTTTGCAGTGATGCTCGGCGGACAGGGCTGCTCTGGCTCTGAGATTCTTCTGAGACAAAACGAGTTGCTGTATCTCGGCCAGGGCGTTCCGCAGTCGCTCGTCAATGTGCGTCTTGATTGTATGCGAGAAATTTTTCGTGTGGTAGACTCTGTCAAGGAAGAGAATTATGTCGAGGTCTTCAGAAACATTATCGCCTCAAAGACTGTAGGCCTTAGTGATGACGAATGTAAACAGATAGGCATGCGACGCAGCGATGCCATCCTATGGGCTCAACAGATGCAGATGCCGTGGATGAAAGCTTTTCTTAAACTTGACAACAAAGATTATCTTTGTAAAGTTCGCTGTCCGCTTCTTGCCATTGGAGGGACGAAGGATGTTCAGGTACCACCGGGAAATATAGCACTGATAGCCCGTTATACAAAAGGGAAGGCGGTAACATACATTATGCCGGGCCTGAATCATCTGTTGCAGCATTGCACCACAGGTCTGCCGAATGAATATATGCTCATTGAGGAGACTATGGCACCGGAAGTGCTGACCATTATTTCCGAATGGATAGGGGGATTATAAATGGTTGACGTTAAAGTTTTAACGTCAACCATTTATAACGAAAACGAAAACGAAAAACTTTTAAACGAAAACGATGACGAAAACGAAAACTTTTTAATTCAACGTTTTGCCTGACCTATGGTCATTGCCTGCGACCGAAGTGGAGCAAACCTTAACGTTAACTTTTTTTCTTCTCAATCTTACTTAAAAAAACCTCATACCTCACACCTCACACCTCAAAACTTTAAACTTTACAAAAAAAATAGTAATTTTGCAGTCGGAAATTTTAATCTCATTGATATGAAAAAAATAGCTTTATGTATCGTTGCCATGGCTTTGTTGGCCTGTACGGCATGCAAGAAAAACCCCGCAGAGGAGTTTGAAGGTAATTATTCAGTTACCACAACAGTTCATTTATCGTATAACCTGCCTGTAGTAGGTGATCAGAACTACGACAGGGATATGGGTACGCAGGATGCTACCATAGCCCTTGACGGAGACGAAGGAAATGTCATTGTCACTCTCGACAATATGACTGCCACTGGTTATGTCGACGAAGACGGTATGCACCTCAATGCCAGCAAAACGACTATGGAAGTCGATGTGTTGGGTGTTGCAATACCTGTTGAAGTGAATTTCACTTATCCCACTATCAAAGCCCCTGTAAACGGCAAGATGTCGTGGAAGTCAGACCTGGATGCCGTTATTTCTTACAATGGCGTGTCCCTCTCTGCCAGTGGTACGGCAGATCATGTGGCCGTGAAGAAATAGTCGGATTCTTTTGTCGATAACAAGAGGGGATGTGCCGTTTTGGCTCATCCCCTCTTTTGTCATGTGTTCTTCCGTGCAAATTCAGAACATAATATCGCCGTTGCCACTGCTGCATTCAGCGATTCGCAGCTCTTTCCGATATTTGGAATCGTTATTCTGTTTTGTATTATTGCAGCAACATCGTCGCTGATGCCTTTCCCCTCGTTGCCTATCACTATTATTGCAGGTTTGTGCCACAGTGTATTGTAGACATTTTCCCCGTTTAGCATGGCACCGTAAATGGCTGTTCCTTTCTCAGCCTGTTTTTTAAGATAGTCAGTCAGTGAGGTATATTCTATTTTTGTACGGAAAATGCCGCCCATGGAAGACTGAATCACTTTGGGATTGTAGCAATCCACGGTCTCTTTGCTGCACACTATATCCCTTATTCCAAACCAGTCAGCAGTCCGTATTATGGTGCCCATGTTCCCGGGGTCTTGGATATCATCGAGAGCCAGAATTAGCCGTTCTCCGCTCTCCGTTTGGAAAACCGTTCGCTCCCTGTCGGTCGCGTTCGGCCGTTCTCCGTTCTCCGCTCTCCGCTCTCCGTTTGGAAAACCGTTCGCTCCCTGTCGGTCGCGTTCGGCCGTTCTCCGTTCCACCAGCATCCAGACTTTATTAGGACTTTTCTGTCCGCTAAGGCGTTCCAGCTGGTCACTATCCACTTCGAAAAGTTCACAGTTCTGAGGCACTGTATCTTTGTTTGAGGCTATCCACTCTGCAGTGGCACATACAGTACGTATTGTATAGCCTGAAGAGAGAGCCTCTTTGCATAGGCGGACACCTTCTACCACGAAGACTCCGTCGGCATCACAGTTCTTCTGGGCCTTATAAGCAACTAAGGACTTCAGTTTATTCTTTGATAAAAGATTCATTCCTTGTTATTTTAAGATATAACGTCTATATCTTATTATTGTTGTGTCAACGTCACTGCATTATCAGTTTCTTGATGTCGCATTTCGCACGCACACGAACAACAGACCACTACTCTCCTCTGGCATCGTTCAGGGAGGCTTGCATGGCACGGATTTCGTCCCGATAGCGTGCGGCGGCAATGAAATCCATCTCTTTTGCCGCTATCTGCATTTTGCGTTGTGTCTCGCGGATATCTTTTCGAAGCTGCTCCTTGCTGCGTGTCTCTATATTGGGTTGGTGCTGTCTTTCCGTGGGGTCTCGACGTATTGGAGAATTGTCCCAGTCGTCGTCTTCGCTGGCGATATCTAAGGGTCGGTGCTTCCCTGTGTAGGCAGGAGTGTTCATGGCGTAGGGAGAGGCCGCCAACTGGGACCCGTTAAGGCTTTCGGACAATCCTGGGGCATCCGTGGCACTCTGCTCTGCTGCCAGCTCTATGACGGAGGTCTGCCCAATGATAGCCTCGGTGCTTTTGACAATCTGACGCGGCACAATGCCGTGTTCCATATTGTAACGTATCTGTTTCTCGCGGTGACGGTTGGTCTCGTCGATTGCCCGTTGCATGGAGCCTGTAATCTTGTCGGCATAAAGTATGGCACGGCTGTGTACGTTGCGTGCGGCACGGCCGATGGTCTGTATCAATGCCCTGTCACTTCGCAGAAATCCCTCCTTGTCGGCATCAAGTATGGCAACTAACGACACCTCGGGTAGGTCAAGACCTTCGCGCAGCAGGTTGACCCCAACAAGCACATCATAGACTCCCATGCGTAAATCACGCATAATTTCCACGCGTTCAAGTGTATCAACATCGCTGTGGATATATGCTGTCTTGATGCCGAGATTAATCAGATAGCTGCTCAGCTCTTCGGCCATGCGTTTTGTCAGTGTGGTGACGAGGACACGCTCGCCGTTGTCGACAGTGTCCTCTATCTGCTCCAAAAGGTCGTCGACTTGTGTCAGGGCGGGTCTCACCTCGACAACGGGGTCTAACAGCCCTGTGGGACGTATGACTTGCTCCACAACAATGCCTTCGGCTTCATTGAGCTCGTAGTCGGCAGGTGTGGCACTTATATATATGGTCTGGCCTGTGAGGGCGTAGAATTCTTCGTATCGCAAAGGTCTGTTGTCAAGGGCCGACGGCAGTCGGAACCCATACTCCACAAGGGCAGTCTTGCGACTTCGGTCACCTCCGTACATGGCTCCGATTTGGGGGATAGTTACATGGCTCTCGTCAACGACAAGCAGGAAATCGTCAGGAAAATAGTCAAGCAGACAGAACGGGCGTGAACCGGGTTCACGTCCATCGAAATAGCGGGAATAGTTCTCTATGCCGCTGCAGTAGCCGAGTTCCTGTATCATCTCGATGTCATAGTTGACGCGCTCTTCGAGACGTTTGGCTTCAAGGTGTTTGTCTATGGAGTTGAGGTAGTCGCGGCGTTCAAACATGTCATGCTGGATGTTGAGCAGCGCCGACGCCATATTCTCCTTGTTGGTGAGGAAATTGCTTGCGGGATAGATGGTCACATCGTCGCAGCGTTCAAGGAGTTGTCCGCTGACAGGGTCGAAAGTCTCGAGTGTTTCTATCTCGTCGTCCCAGAAGCCTATGCGGTAGCAGAAGTCCGCGAATGAGGGATATACGTCTACAGTGTCGCCTTTGACGCGGAAACGGCCATTGACGAACTCTATTTCGTTGCGCGTGTATTGTGCGTCGAGCAGTCGCAGTAGCAGGCTGTCGCGGTTGAGTCTCTCTCCTTTTTTTAGATGTATGGTGCCTCTCTTGAACTCGGCGGGATTGCCGATGCCGTAGATGCAGCTGACGGAACAGACCACAATGACATCGCGGCGGCCGCTGAGCAATGCCGAGGATGCCCGCAGTCGCAGCTTGTCAAGCTCGTCGTTGATTTGAAGGTCTTTTTCTATGTAGGTGTTTGTGGAGGGTATGTAGGCTTCGGGCTGGTAGTAGTCGTAATAAGAGACAAAGTATTCCACCGCATTGTTGGGGAAGAACTGCTTGAACTCGCCGTAGAGCTGTGCCGCGAGGGTCTTGTTGTGGCTCATCACGAGGGTGGGGCGGTTCAGCTGTGCTATGACATTGGCGACAGTGAATGTCTTGCCGCTGCCTGTGACGCCAAGCAGGACCTGTGCCCGCTGTCCACGGCGTATACCGTCGACGAGGTCGTGGATGGCCTCTATCTGGTCGCCCATGGGCTCAAAGTCCGAAACAAGTTCAAAGTTCATATGGCGGTGATGGCTATTTGTTCAATAATGCTGCTATTCTGTCGACAGCGTTGACGCCGTCTATTGCTGACGATACTATCCCTCCTGCATATCCGGCTCCTTCGCCACAAGGGTAAAGCCTTCGGAGTTGAGGATGCTGCCCGTCGTCGCCGCGAGGGATGCGTACTGGCGACGAGGTGCGGCTTTCGACGGCGAGGAGACTCGCCTGCTCAGTATAGAATCCTCTCATTTTGCGGTCAAAGTCGCGGAAGGCCTGACGCAGACTCTTACTGACGAAGTCCGGCAGCACCTCTGTGAGAGGCACTGCAACACATTGTCCCATATAGTTTGTGCGGTTCAAACGACTTGCCCCTCGGCCTTCACAGAAATCGACAAGGCGTTGACAGGGGGCTTTCAGGCTGCCTCCGGCGGCCTCATAGGCAGCACGCTCCACATCCTGTTGGAAGTGTAGCAGTGCCATCTCTCCGTATCGGGAATATTCCGGCACGTCGTTCATGGTTACTGTCACGGCAATGCCGCTGTTTGCATATTGTGAGCTGCGGCTGGCATTGCTCATTCCGTTGACCACTTGTTCCCCGTCGGCAGTGGCGGCGGGAACGATGACACCCCCGGGACACATGCAGAAAGAGAAAACTCCATGACTGCCCACCTGTGTCGTAAGGCTGTAGGCGGCAGGTGGAAGGAGAGGGGAGTGGTTGCGACCGTGGTATTGTATGTCGTCTATCAGCTGCTGTGGATGCTCCACGCGAACCCCCAAGGCAAAAGGCTTTGCTTCGAGAGCCCACCCTTTACGGTGAAACAAGTCGTATATGTCGCGTGCCGAATGGCCTGTGGCAAGGATTACAGCCTCGCCTTCTATACAGTCGCCGTCGGCACAGAGCACGCCGCATACCTCTCCGTCGGGAGACAGCAGGAAATCGTTTACACGCTTTTTGAAATATATCTCGCCGCCATAGCCTTCGATGGTGTTCCGCATCTTGGCTATGATATCGCTCAGTCGGTCGGTGCCTATATGGGCATGGGCATCTATCATTATCTTTTCGTCCGCTCCATGTTCGATGAATCTCTTCAGTATGGAGCTGATATCGCCGCGTTTTGTAGATCGCGTGTAGAGTTTGCCGTCGCTATAGGTCCCGGCGCCGCCTTCGCCAAAACACCAGTTGCTGTCGCCGTTCACGGTGCCGCTGCGTACCAGTTGCGTGATGTCTCTCTTGCGTTCCTCTACGGCTTTGCCGCGTTCGACTATTATTGGTTTCAATCCCAGCTCCAAGGCGTGAAGTGCCGCAAAGAGTCCGGCGGGACCGGCACCGACGATGACTATCCGTTTGCCGTGACGGCAGTCTTGATAGAGACCTTTGTGGTCGGGGGCAATGTATTCTTCACCATTCAGGTAAATCTCGGCTTGAGCGTGATACCGTATGCCGCGGCGTGAGTCCAGACTGCGTCGCACAATCTCTACATGTACGATGTCCCCGACCGACACTCCGAGTTTGGCGGCAGCGGCGTTGTACAGCAGCGTTCTGTTGTGGTATTCTTCGGGAGTCAGTGTCAGGTCGAGCGTATGCATGGCGGGGAGGTATTGCTCAGGGTATCGTTATGGAAGAAGTATCATCCTTCGAAAGTGAATCCGAGCATGAATGTCCTGGTGTTGATGAAGTCGTTGGACCGTGTGTAGATATCGTCGTCGTCAATCTTCAGGTCGGACAGGCCGAAACTCATCTTCAGTTCGATGGCGAATTTGACATACCGCATGTAGAAATCGAATCCTACACCGTAAGTATAACGGAAATCACTGGTGTTAAGACGGATAATAGACTGGTTGTTGTTGTTCTTGTTGTTTCGCATGGAGGCGAAGTCGAACCCGTAGCTGGCTCCAGCTGTGAGATAGGGTCTGAAATTGCGATAACGGAAAGCGCGGAACTTGATGTCGAAGGGAATCTCGCCGTAGACAGACTCGACATTCCGGCTGAAATCGGCCCCAGGGTATTGCTGCAGGTATTCGTTGGACCAACTGTAGTTAATAGTTCGGTTTATCAGAGTCAGTCCCGGCAAAAGACGGAAATTGAAGTAATTGCCCATTCGGAAATCCACTATTACCGCAAGATGAAACCCCGGGGTGTAGTATGATGTCGAGCCGTACAGGGATTGCCGCACATCGTCGTCAAGGGTGTAGGCATTTTCGAATTTAGACTGCGTGTAGCCTATCTGAATGCCGTAATGGACTTGCTTTTTGTCGAAAGCGGCAAGGTATGTCACCTGTGCCGACACAGAACGGCATCCCGCCACCAGGAGGGTAAGGAACAGAATAATATGTATTTGTTTCTTGCGTTCTGAAAACATAGCATGGAGATAACGCCGGAGAATGGGAAAAAGTATGTTCGGTCCAAAAAAAGTGACGCCCCGGCTCTGTGTCTCAGGTGCAGGATGGATTCGTTTAAAATAGAAGTGGATTTCAGCTCAGGACTTCTTGTTTCAGTCTCTCGCGGTTTATCGGT
Source organism: Bacteroidales bacterium (assembly GCA_017613375.1). Lineage (GTDB taxonomy): Bacteria > Bacteroidota > Bacteroidia > Bacteroidales > P3 > Colimorpha. The sequence goes on from JAGADZ010000072.1 coordinate 9,139, forward strand.
ACGACACCGACTTGCTCGCAGACTATCCCGCCTGCGATGTTGGCGTAACGTACAGCCTCTTCAAGATTCATGCCTGCGGCGAGCGAGAGTGTGATGACACTTATGACGGTGTCCCCGGCTCCGGACACGTCGCTGACGGCACGTACCCTTGCAGGGACGAGTATCGATTCGGGTTTGCCGCTGCGGAAGTCGCAGGCGTACATGCCTCTGCTGGAGAGAGTTATCAATACTATGTCTGTATGTTGCTCTTCGTAGAGACGCTGTGAAGCTGTCTGCATATCGCGCATAAGAGCCTCGTCGCTGCTGTCGTCAATGTCTATATGAAGACCCTCTTTCAACTCTTTGAGGTTGGGTTTGAATAGACCTACATTGTTGAAGATAGTGAAATTGCGATGCTTTGGGTCTACGGTTGTGAGTATCTTCTTCCGTTGTGCCAAGGCCGTGACTTCGTGAATGATACGTGGCGTGATATTTCCTTTGTCGTAGTCTTGGAATATTATGGCATCGATAGGGAGGGTCTTCACAATACGTTGTATACGGTCAAGAAGTTGGTCTTCCTCTGAGGCGGAGAGACTGTGGGTGTTCTCTTCGTCGACACGGACGATGTGCATATTGTTGCCGATGACACGGGATTTCACGGTGGTCATTCTGTTGTCGGAAGTGACAATGCCACGTTTGTCCATCTGGTTGGAATACATTAGTTTCATGAATTCCTTGCCTGAGTCGTCATTTCCGAGGACTGAGCATATGATGGGTGTGGCCCCCAAGGCTTCGATATTGAGTGCCACGTTGGCGGCACCGCCCAGACGGTGTTCTCGTTTGGTTACCGAGACCACAGGGACAGGGGCTTCGGGTGAGATGCGTGTTACGTCGCCCCACATGTAGGAGTCTATCATCACGTCGCCGACGATAAGTACCCTCTCGCTGGCTATCTTGTCGAAAATATTATCGTTCACGTTGTCTTTTATTGTTTTTAACAGCTTAATTATGAATAAAAATAAACTTTAACCTTAACTATTTATCTTCTCAATCTTAAATAAAACTCATACCTCACACCTCATACCTCACACCTCATACCTCACACCTCATACCTCATACCTCACACCCCATTCCTCTAAATGTCTTCATCAAGGTCATTGGTTGATATTTCGCCTCTAATGCTGACGCCTAACCGGTTACGCACTTTGTCCAAGTCGTCGTGGTAGTTACCCAACATATACATCATCTTCGTCACGGCAGCTTCGAGGGTTATGTCGTGGCCTCCGATGACACCGATGCGGTCCATGTCACAGCTGGCCTGATACTGACGCATCTGCACGGCTCCGGCTTTACACTGCGTGACATTGAAGAGGATTATTCCACGACTGATTGCTTCCTGCAAGGCATCGATGAACCAATGTTCTGTTGGCGCATTGCCCGAACCGAAGGTCTCTATGACAATGCCTTGAAGGCCAGGAGTCCCTACAATGGAACGGACCACTTCAGGAGTGATTCCGGGGAAAAGCTTAAGAACAGCGATACGGCGGTCGAAAAGCTTGCGTACCGTTAACGGCCCCGTGGGCATGGGCATAAACAGATGCTCTTTGTAGCTTATCTTTATACCTGCTTTTGCCAGAGAGGGGTAGTTGAACGAGGAGAAAGCGTCAAAGTTTTCAGCACTGACTTTTGTGCTGCGGTTTCCACGGTAGAGATGACTTTCGAAAAAAATCGTCACTTCGGGTATCAGTACCTGTTTGCAAGATGCTATCTCAAGAGCGCATATGATGTTCTCTCGTCCGTCGCTGCGAAGCATACCCAATGGCAACTGACTTCCGGTAAGGACTATGGGTTTTGTCAGGTTCTTGAACATGAAACTCAGGGCCGAGGCAGTGTACGCCATAGTGTCGGTACCATGTAACACTACAAAACCATCATAGTCGTCATAGCGACGTTCTATGATTTCTGCAATGTCCACCCAGAACTCAGGGGTCATGTTCGATGAATCGATTATTTTGTCCAATTGGCACGAATCTATCATATAATCGGTGCGGTGCAACAGTGGCAGGGCGTCATAGATGCGTTCCATGGCAAAAGGCTGCAACGAACCGTCGGCATCTTGTACCATGCCTATGGTACCACCGGTGTATATCAGCAAAACTTTGTTCTTCAGATTACCCATCAGTTAATAACTTCGTTTATGTTCCAAAAAAAACAATATACCTGCGCATGGTTTATAATCAGTGATTTCTAAATGGTTTCCTCGTGCGCGTGTATACATATATTAATTTGCAAAGTTACATTTTTTTTTGATTGTGGCACCGCCGCGGACAAAAAAACTTCAACAGGCATTTTTTTATGGCCCGTCCGAGGGTTCTCCCACATGCTTTTTTTTTGTTGATAACTTTGGTTTGTTTTATCCTGTTTTGTTGGTATATATATCTGTAAATTAATAAAATATTCATATTTTTGCGTAAAAGTGATTATCATGCTCAAAAATGTATCATAAAACAACTTGTTTCATGATATTTGTATTGTCTTTTTTTTGTGCCTTTAAAAAAAAGTTTTAAAAGTAAATCGCTGATATATCGTTATATAAAGATAAAAAACAATCTTGATAGAAAAAAAATTTTGGTAGAATGGAAAATGGTTGTATCTTTGCACTCGCTTTCGCCCAAAAAACGGGTATGTTGATAAAAGGCGTAAGCGCAAGGACATTGAAAAGGTTGAAACAGGGATAGCGTGCGGAATGACCAAAGCTGTGGCTTATGGTGAGTTCCGCGAAGAGTCAAAAGGTAAAAAAAAGACAACGTTTCGGAGGAGCGAGAGCAGTGTGGGCTTGCTCACATTGCCGAGCCGAAGAGACGTCTTGTCGAAGACAAAATTCTTACAATGAAGAGTTTGATCCTGGCTCAGGA
>JAGADZ010000073.1 GCA_017613375.1 Bacteroidales bacterium
CCCCGAATTAACGGCACATCCTCTTATTTAGTCAATAATCGACAATTAAGCCTCGACGATAGCGCCGGTCGGGCATGCGTCAGCGCAGGTGCCGCAGCTTGCGCAAGCATCTTCGTCAATTTTGTAGATGTCGCCTTCGGAAATTGCTCCAACGGGGCATTCGCCAATGCAGGTGCCGCAAGCAACGCAAACGTCAGTGATTTTGTAAGCCATTTTTCTAAAAGTTTTTTGGTTAATAATGTTTTGCAAAAATACAACAAAAAATACAATCGTAGTGTAGATTTTTCAAATAATTTTATCTACTGCCTGTTAATAGTTTGTTTATTAGTGATTAATGTAAATTTTCAAGAACGCTTTTCATCCTTCTCTCGGGTGATTTCTTCTCGTATAGTATGTCATATACAGCCTCTATTATTGGCATTTTGAGTCCTAAATCACGTCGCATCTTCTCCACGCCTTTGACGGCATAATAGCCTTCGGCGACCATCTTCATTTCGAGTTGTGCCCCTTTGATACTGTAGCCATATCCAATCATGTTTCCGAAGGTGCGGTTGCGGCTGAATTGCGAATAACTTGTAACAAGCAGGTCCCCGAGATATGCGAAACTCTCGAATTGCCGTAAGCGGCCGTCTGCGTTGTCGGTGCTCCCTTTTACCATTGGGGATATCTGTTGCATGAAGTCGGTCATTTCTTGCAATGCATTGGATATGAGCACGGCGATGATGTTGTCGCCATAGCCAAGACCGCGGCAGATGCCTGCGGCGATGGCATAGATGTTCTTTAATACAGCTGCACATTCAATGCCGATGATGTCGGTGGAGTAGGTGGTCTTGATATACTTACAGTTTATTTGTCTCCTTACTCGCTCGGCAAACTCCTGGTTTGTTGATGCTACGGCCAAGTATGTGAGCCTCTGGCGGGCGGCCTCTTCGGCATGTGACGGACCGCTGATGATACACATCTGGTCGTAATCCAAACCGACTTGTTCGTGAAGGTATTCCGTTATGATGTGGTTGGTCTCGGGAACAATGCCTTTGACGGCCGAGATGAAATGTTTTTTCTTGAGAAGTTCTTTTGGGACAGTATTAAGAGCCTTGTCGACAAAGGCCGACGGTACAACAAGGTATATGTCGTCGCTTTTTTCTATCACACTTGCGATGTCGCTGCTAATATATGTACGCTCGGTCTCTATGAAGGCCTCGCTAAGGTACATGGGATTGTGCTTCTCCTCGATAAGTGTAGGAATGGCTTCCTCCTCCCGTACCCACCAATTTATCTTCCTGTCTTTTTTTTCAAGTAGTATTTTTACTATCGCGGTAGCCCAGCTACCGCTTCCTAATAACCCTATCATCTTGATTTATAATTATTATCTTTGTGTGAAATATTGTGATATCTCGTGTTTGTTTTTGCAAAATTAAGAAAAAATTTTCATATAGACGTTATTTTATCAGTTTAGATTTGCCATAATGTTTTTTATTCTGTAATTTTGCAATTTAAAATAAACAATAATTGTTAAACAACTATTTTGATATTAATAAGTAAAACAATGAAAAAAGCTTTCTCTATTTTAGGAATTGCGGTATTCATTCTTTCAGCTTTTTCCGCCAAGGCTCAGTTGAATGTTATCGCAGGTTATGCACCGGAGACTTTTACAACAGCAACAACTGTTGGCAATACCACTTCAAGCACCACAAAAGATTATAATGGATTCTTCTTGGGAGTTGATTACAATGTCAATCTCAAAGCAGATCTCAATGTCGCTTTCGGTGCACAGCTCCGTATGAATATGCACAATGATGAGTCTACAGTGTTGACAGTGACAACTAAGCGTAACGAAAACCAGATTCTTCTCGACATCCCTATCATGTTGAACTATGGCTTTGGCCTTGGTAGAGATGCCAGAATGACGTTGTTTGCAGGCCCTATGGTCAGTTTCGCATTACAGGGCAATACAAAAATCACAACGCACAGTACCGTCACAACATTGGCAGACACTGAAACAAATACGGAATGGTATGGTGATAACAGCAGTAACGAACGTTTGAACCTCAGTGGTGTGTTCGGTGTCATGTTGGGCTTCCGCGAGTACCGCCTCTTTGGAGGATACCGTATGGGATTCCTTGACCTTAACAACGACGACAATATCAAGACTACTACGGCCGGTATTTTTATCGGTTTAGGTATGGCTCTATAAAACTTTTTCCAAGGTAGATTTGATAATGCCTCTCACATCGGTGGGAGGCATTATTTTTTCCACGGTACAATAAAAGATGTTATATGACGTTAAAATATTATAATTTTGTAATAATCTAATTAGTTATGCTATCACAATTAAAACCCGCTGCTGTATGGCGCTATTTCGACGAGATTATGCAAATCCCGCGTCCGTCGAAACATGAGGAAAAAATATCAGCTTATCTGCAAAAATTCGGTAATGACCGCGGCTTTGAGACTCTTCATGATGAACTCGGTAATGTCTTGATTCGCAAACCGGCCTCGAAAGGTTATGAAAAATCACAGGGTGTCTGTTTGCAGGCCCATATGGATATGGTTTGCGAGAAGAATGGTGACAAGGTCTTCGACTTCCTCAAGGACGGTATTCAACCTGTTCTTGACGGTGACTGGCTTACTGCTGACGGTACCACATTGGGGGCTGACGACGGTATCGGTGTGGCAGCCATTTTGGCCATATTGGATGACGACACTATAGAGCATGGCCCTCTCGAGGCTCTCTTCACTGTTGATGAGGAAACAGGCCTCACGGGTGCCGGCGGACTCTCGACAGAGTGGCTGAAGAGCGATATCTTGCTCAATTTCGATGACGAGGATGAAGGCGAATTCTGTATCGGCTGTGCCGGCGGAATAGACACGACGGTGGCAATAGATTACACCACTCGCTACTGCCCGGCAGGTGAGGTGGCATATCGTGTCAAGGTCAGCGGCCTGAAAGGTGGCCACAGTGGCGACGACATCAACAAGGGTCTCGGCAATGCCAACAAGATGCTTACACGTATTCTCTGGAATGCCACGGAGAAATGCAAGATAGGTCTGGCTCGCATAGATGGCGGCAATCTGCGTAATGCAATTGCCCGCGAAGCATGGGCCGACATTGTGGTGGCCAAGGATTTTGAGGCCGATTTCAAGGCAATGGTTGCCGATTTCAGTGAGAAGCTGACTTTTGAGTTCCGCAGCACAGAGCCTGATTTGAAAGTGGAGCTGCTGCCAATCGATATGCCCCAGTTGCTTATAGATAGAGATACTCAGTATAATCTTCTCAACAGCCTGTATGCTTGTGCACATGGCGTATTGGCTATGAGCCGCGAGATACCGAACTTTGTCGAGACATCGACAAACTTGGCATCAGTCAAAATGGACGACAAGCAGATTCATATCGCCACTTCACAACGTAGCAGTGTTGAAAGTGCCAAGTTTGCCGCCGCCCAGAAGATTGAATCCACGTTCCGCATGATAGGTGCCCATGTCAGCCATGGCGACGGATATCCGGGATGGACCCCTAATCCTGCAAGTCGTGTACTGAAGGTCGGTGTTGAGACATACAAGTCGATGTTTGGTCATGACCCTGTTGTCCGTGCTATCCACGCGGGTCTGGAGTGCGGTCTTATCGGTGAGAAATACCCCAAGATGGATATGATTTCCTATGGCCCTACATTACGAGGCGTACATAGTCCCGATGAACGTATTGAGATAAAGACAGTCCAGATGTTCTGGGATCTTACACTCCAGATTCTCAAAAATCTGAAATAGTAATGCCATTTCATTGCAAAAAAGAGGGCTCGGCACATTGTGCCGAGCCCTCTTTCGATATCCGCTTATTATGTTAAGCCTTGATAGGCTTGATATGTTCATGTAGGTAGGAATTGAGATTCTCAATTGCCACACGCTCTTGTTGCATTGTATCGCGGTGACGCACGGTGACTCCCGCACCTTCGAGAGTCTCGTTGTCGACAGTGATGCAATAGGGGGTTCCGATGGCATCTTGACGGCGGTAACGGCGACCGATGGCGTCTTTCTCGTCGTATTGTACCATGAAATCGTATTTCAATAACTCCATGATTTCACGTGCCTTCTCGGGAAGTCCGTCTTTCTTCACCAGAGGCAGGATGGCAGCCTTGTAAGGTGCAAGCACGGGAGGCAGGCTCAGCACAGTGCGTGTGCTGCCGTCCTCGAGGGTCTCGTCTTTAAGGGCATGGCTGAATATGGCGAGGAAGGTACGGTCCACTCCGATAGAGGTCTCAATGACATAAGGTGTGTAACTCTCGTTGAGTTCGCTGTCGAAATACTGCAGTTTCTTGCCGCTGAACTCACTGTGACGGCTCAGGTCGAAATCGGTACGGCTGTGGATGCCTTCCAATTCCTTGAATCCAAACGGGAACTCGAATTCGATGTCGGTGGCGGCATTTGCATAGTGTGCCAGTTTCTCATGGTCGTGATAGCGATATTTTTCGGCAGGGATGCCAAGGGCAAGATGCCATTTCAGACGCTCCTCTTTCCAGTATTTGAACCAGTCAAGTTCACTGCCCGGGCGTACGAAGAACTGCATCTCCATCTGCTCGAATTCACGCATGCGAAAGATGAACTGCCGTGCTACAATCTCGTTACGGAATGCTTTCCCAATCTGTGCAATACCGAAGGGAATCTTCATGCGGCCGCTCTTCTGCACATTGAGAAAATTGACAAAGATACCCTGTGCTGTCTCGGGACGAAGATAGAGTGTGTCGCTGTCGTCTATGACACTGCCCATCTTAGTGGCGAACATCAGGTTGAACTGGCGGACATCGGTCCAGTTGCGTGTGCCGCTGATGGGACAAACGATGCCGAGGTCGAGGATGAGCTGCTTCAGGCCTACCAAGTCATTGTTGTTCATCAATTCTGCATATTTTGCATGTATTTCGTCAATCTGTTTCTGGTGCTCCAGAACGCGGGCATTGGTGCTGACAAACTGTTCGCGGTTGAAGGCTTCGCCGAAACGTTTCTGTGCTTTCTCACATTCTTTCTTAATTTTATCCTCTATCTTGGCGATATGGTCCTCTATCAGGACATCGGCACGGTAGCGTTTTTTGCTGTCTTTGTTGTCGATGAGAGGATCATTGAAGGCGTCGACATGGCCGGAGGCTTTCCATATTTTCGGATGCATGAAAATGGCGGAATCAATGCCTACAATGTTCTCGTGGTACTGCACCATCGCTTTCCACCAATATGATTTTATGTTGTTTTTCAATTCTGTACCTAACTGACCGTAGTCGTATACGGCACCAAGTCCGTCATATATCTCGCTTGAGGGGAAAATAAAGCCATACTCTTTGGCGTGGGAGACTACTTTTTTAAAAATATCTTCTTGATTAGCCATGATTTATAATTGTTTCTTGTTTTTCTTAGAATTGACAAAAGTACTATTTTTTTTGGTTTGTCTTAAAAAATATGTAACTTTGTAGAATGGAACTATAAGATGTAACGTTTATAATATATACTAATACAAAATATTATAGAAATATGAGAAAAATGAAATTTATACTTTTTTTTGTAGCTTTTTTAGTCGCTGCTCTTTCTGCCAGTGCACAGATAAGTCATGGCGGTGAGCCATTGTTTAATTTCTCTGGCGAGAAGGTGACAATAAATCAGGTTGCAATGCCTTTTGTGGACAATGATTTTTATCTTCAGCAGGATATAGCCATGACAAAAGGCGCCGGTCCAATGCGTGTTGGTGTCCTTCAGAAAACGGAAATCAATGTTCTGCAGCAGGCTAAGATTGTAAAAGACTCGAGAGGTACCCATTTTCTTTTAGAGGTGCAGTCAGAAAATGCTACTTTTGTTTCTTTGAAATTCTCATCGTTCAAGTTGCCTGATGGCGCTGAGTTGTTCTTTTATGACAGAAGTGGCGACTTTGTTCTCGGCTCATTCAATGCTTCCGATGTTAAAGAGGACGGTTCGTTCTTCACCCAGTCCATACCAGGTGACGCAGTGATAATTGAATACAATGTACCGCAAAACCAAGAGCCGGGCGAACTTGTCATTAATGAAGTGTGCCATGGATACAAAGAACTATTCTCTACTGTTGAAGGCAAAGGTCCTCACGGCAGTGCCGAGGGGTCGTGCCATATTAACGTGGCTTGTCCCGAAGGCGACGACTGGCGCGATCAGATACGCTCTGTTGTGGCCCTTGAAATTATGGACCAGTCGTATGCCTATATGTGTTCAGGAGCATTAGTTAACAATACAAACCTCGACCGTACACCTTATGTTCTATCAGCTTTTCACTGTCAGGAATTGGATTTTCCTCCTGTAAGTCAAATCATTACTTACTTTTTATACGAGACATCTTCTTGTACGTCAACATCGGGATTTAGCAACAAATCTGTTACGGGTGCCACGATATTGGCAAAGAACTCTTATAATGGCGGTTCCGATTTCATGCTTCTGAGACTCAACTCAAATATCCCAAACAACTATAGACCTTATTATGCAGGCTGGGATCGCTCTGCATCGGGCAGCAACACTGTAGGTTGCTGTGTTCACCATCCCGGCGGTGACTACAAAAAAATCTCTATACCGAGTGCAGTAAACCGTATTTCGGGACAATATAGTAAATTCTTCAATGTCTATTGGTTTACAGGTGCGAATAATAAGGGTGTAACGGAGGAAGGTTCATCAGGATCGCCTCTGTTCAATGCCGACAGGCGAATAATAGGTCAACTGTTTGCAGGCGGCAGTTCATGTGCCGATATGGCAAGCTCCGACCTATATGGTCGCTTCTATTACTCATGGACAGGTGCAGGTAGCAATGCTTCCAGTCTTCAGTCTTGGCTCGACCCGACTGGTAGCGGTGTGACTACCCTTGACGGACTTGACTATAAGGACAACGACGGTATAGAAGGCCCCCGTACGGTGGAACCTAAGAACCTTACTGTCTATCCTAATCCATCCAACGGCATGGTGCACTTTGACGTCAGTGCCATTGGTGACGCCAACTACAAGGTGTTTGATATGAACGGACGCTGTGTAAAGGAAGGCCGCACCATTCTCACAACCACAGAACAGGCTGTGAATCTCGGTTCTCTCCCCAAGGGCGTGTATACGATGTATCTATACACATCGAACCAGAGTTATGTCGCAAATGTTATAATTGTTAAATAAAAACAAGAACTATGAGTTTAATGGAAGAAATCAGAGCCAAGGCAAAAGCTGCCAACAAATGCATCGTCTTGGCTGAGGGTACTGAAGAACGCACCCTGAAGGCTGCCGATATCATCCTCGGTGAAGGTATAGCACGTCTTATTCTACTCGGAAACGAGAATGAAATAAAAGGTCTCGCTACCCAGTGGGGCTTGAAAAACATTGACAAGGCAACGATTATTGACCCTGTTACACATGCAAAGAAACAGTTCTATGCTGAGATGTTGTGTGAGATTCGTAAGAAAAAAGGTATGCAGATGGATGAGGCCATGCGTCTTGTAGAAGACCCGCTTTATCTTGCAACGTTGCTTATCAAGAATGGTGATGCAGACGGCGAGGTGGCTGGTGCACGCAATGCTACCGGTGATGTCCTTCGTCCTGCATTTCAGGTCGTGAAGACTTTGCCGGGTGTCAGTGTCGTTAGCGGAGCTTTCATCATGGTGCTCAAAGACAAGACCTACGGTGAAGAAGGACTGATGGTTTTTGCAGACTGTGCCGCAACACCGTGTCCGACGGCAGAGGAACTTGGACAGATTGCCGTGGTATCAGCTCAAACAGCCAAGGCTATTGCCGGCTTCGAGGAACCACGTGTTGCTATCCTCAGTTTCTCAACGAAGGGAAGTGCTAAACATGAACTTGTAGACAAGGTTATTGAGGCTACAAAAGTCGCTCATGAACTTGACCCGAATGTAAAACTTGATGGAGAGCTTCAGGCGGATGCTGCCATTGTTCCTAAAGTGGGTGCTTCAAAAGCTCCTGGCAGCGACATAGCAGGTAAGGCCAATGTGCTTGTTTTCCCGGATTTGCAGAGCGGAAATATATGCTATAAACTTGTCCAGCGCCTTGCTGGAGCTGAGGCTATAGGACCTGTTATGCAGGGTATGGCAGCTCCTATCAATGACTTGAGCCGTGGATGCTCTGTCGAGGATGTGGTTAACGTCGTCGCCATCACCGCAACCCAAGCCGCTGCAAAGAAATGACGTAAACATTAACTATAACCTTGACGTTAACTTGTGTTGAGGTTTTGGATAAAAAAAAGCCCGCAACTGCGGGCTTTTTTATTAGTGATATTCCTTAATATTAGAAGCAGTAGCGAATACCGAGTGCTACATCGCCCCAGTGGAATTCTGTTTCGGGAATAAGATAGAAGCAGGGACGGATGTCAAGTGAAAGCTGAATAGGAATGGCATCAAATTTGTATTCAATACCAGCCTGGCCTGCGAGACCAAGAGCGATGTCGCTGTCACTAGCGTGACCAGCTTCCCAGCTCCAGTAGCAAAGACGAGCACCTACACCAGCATACCAGCCGAAACCGCTTCCGATTTCACCGGTCCACTGATAGATACCTGTGAGGGTGAAGTCTGTGTGGTTGTCACCACTACCCCAACCAAGGTCGAGTTCGAGACGGTTGGCACCAAGACCATGCTGCCAGGAAAGTTCTGCACCGTAGCCCTGACCACCACCAATACGGACACCGAGGTTGTTCTGTGCGTTTGCTGTCATAGACAGTACAAAGACTGCTGCAATTGCTAAGATAATTTTTTTCATGATTAAATGTTTTAATTAATGAATGTTGTTTGAATTAATTGAATTTCAGTTCTGTGATAGTTGTTCAACGACTTAAATGTATTCGTTTAATATTGCAAAGATACGTTTTTTTTGGAATGTGAGCAAAAAAATTAAAAAAATTAACATTTCATTCCCGCACCCGATAAATGCATTATGCCATTATTGTACACCCATAACCTGTTTTATTCTTTCAGGTTCTTTCATTTTTTTCAGTTTCTCGTTGATGGTTCCCTTTTCGGGTGAATTAATCAACTCCTCAAACTTCTCTTGCATATCAAGCACTCTTTTCTGGTGTAAAAGATAACTGTCAAGGTCGCCCTCGCTCAAAATCTTCAAGTCGTAGTCGTATGTTTTTAGCAGACGCTCATAGGCTTTGTATATGTTACTGTAGTTTTTGAAGGCACTCTTGAATCTCTTGCCAGCAGCTTCTATTTGTTCAGTCTGTTTTATTATTTTGATGAATTTATTCTGTATTCGGATAAAATAATTCAACGATGCGACAAAATCCTGACCGTCTTTCACTGTGCTGAAATTTGGAGTGAAATTGTTGTATTTTATCATGGTCTTGTATCCTGCTGTCAATCCTTTGGGAGATGTTTTGCTGGAATTGATAGTGTCGCTTTTTGCAACGATAATGGTTCGCAGGCCGATGATATCAAAATATATCTGCTGTATCTGCTCGAAGTCGTCCAAACTCTTATTGTAGAAGTTGGCACTTGAAATATTTCTGAATCTCGGAATGAAATCAGTTGCATCCACAAGCTCTTTATACGACGCTGACACATCGCTGATATTCTTTGGACATGCGGCAATGATGCTGTCATTTCGTTGTCCGATACTGTCGATACGCAATATTACGCGGTTGTACTCTGATTGCAGGGTGATGAAATCCGTCAGATTTTTTATGAAGCTATTAGCATCGTTTAGAGTGGTGAAACTGGGAACAAGATCCTGTTCGCCAAGGATTTCTTTATAGGAGTTGAATATGTCGCGGTACTTTTTCCCGCATTGTGCCTGAATCTTATTGGAGTTGCTTGTTATTGTCTCGCGAAGGTTTATTACTTCCAGATAACTTTTTTGTACAAGAATTATCTCCTGTACTTGCCCCACATATTCGTTAAATTCTGCTATACTCTTGAATTTAATGGGAACATGTAATTTCTTGTGTACTTTGAGATACGACTTATTGACTTCCGAGTGATCTTTGCCACAGCGTACTTTTATTATATCCTTGAACTTCTCTATGCGTTGTGAATAAGAAGTGTCGCTTATTACATTATTGACCAGATTGACTTGGAACTCTTTTAATTCAGAGAGCTGTGCATAACGTTCGTCTTCGATATCTGTGCTTGTCAGATTGAAACGGTTGTATATCGGAAGGTATGAATCGTAGAAAATGTCTTTCAATTCTTTGATACGAGCTTTTTCTGTCACGCCTTTGTTGTGACAGATATCATCGATTGTTTGATGCAGACTGCGTATAGAGTCTGTGAGCCGTTGCATACGCATCTCTTTTTCTCTCTGGATGCGTGCTGCTTCGGCACGTTCACGTTCCTCAGCAATACGGCGTTCGTTTTCTATACGCTCCTGTTCCCTGGAATCAAAGTATGAAGCACGGCTTTCAAGATATGAGGCAGTCTGCTCAAGCTTTGAGATGTAGGCACCTGCATCAACAATGCAATGTGTCGAATCAATCCAAAGCATGTTGCCATCGAACGAGAAATCTTTGCGCAGACTGTTTAGCATCTTTTGTACATTATTCTTTTGTGCTCTACACCACTGGCTCATCAAAGGATACGCATTTGTCTGTGTTTTCTGCAGACTGTCCATTATGGGAACAATATTGTCATGATTGTCCACAATCCTTACATCTACATTGTAATTGCGGCAGAGGTCTCGAGCACTCATATTCGTGATTTCAGGTGTCGCTATTCCATTAGGTGATGCGTCGGTGCTTTCAATGCCGTTGTCATATTGTGCTTGAACTGATGAAAAAGCACAGATCAGCAGCAGAAAAAATGTAATCCTTAGTATCTTCATAATGTGTGTTTTTGTCGTGATGTATAGAATGTTTCGCTTAGAAACTCATCCTTAATTGGTTGAGGTTGGAATCCCCTATGTCGTAACTCGAACCGTCAAAGCAGTGCGTACATACCCTTTCTTTTGGTAAGCCTATAGCATTGCATATAGTGTCGAGGGTGTTGAATTTCAATGTATCAACGCCTATATGTTGTCGTATTTTCTCCACCATGTCGGCGTATTCTTTGGTGGTATGGTCTCTGTAGGATTCAAGGTTTCTGATTTCACCGCCTTCAAGCTCTTCGATACAGCGACGTGCTATAAGTTCCATGTCGGTCTTGGATGCGGAGAAATTGATGAATGTGCATCCATGGATAAGTGGAGGACAGCTGATGCGGATATGGACATGCTTGACACCGGAAGCGTAAAGCATCTTTACTTGGTCGCGGAGTTGTGTTCCTCGCACTATACTGTCGTCGCAAAAAACCACATCTTTGCCTTCCAGAACCTTACGGCTCGGTATAAGCTTCATCTTTGCCACCAAATTGCGGCTTTCCTGGTTTACTGGCATGAAACTGCGTGACCATGTAGGGGTGTATTTCAACACTCCTCGCTTGTAGGGAATGCCTCTCCCGGCTGAATAACCCAATGCCATTCCTATTCCGGAATCAGGTATTGCAGATACAAAATCTGCATCTACATCATCTGTCTGACCCATTGTATAACCGAGTTGGTAACGTACCTCTTCGGCGTTGATGTCCTCATATTGCGATACGGGATAGCCGTAGTAAATCCACAGGAATGAGCATATCTGCATCTTCTCGGAGGGTTCTATCAGTTGTGTCAAGCCGTCATGAGAAATCATTACAGCCTCTCCAGGTCCGATATAACGGACTGTCTGGAATCCGAGATTGATATAAGAATGGCTCTCCGATGCAACGGCATAGTCTGTACCACGACGACCGATGACAAGGGGTGTGCGCCCTAAGAAATCACGTGCGGCTATGATTCCATGTTCGGTGAGGATAAGCATTGATACGCTTCCTTTTACGTGATGATATACATTGCGTATGCCGTCTGCAAAATCTTTTCCTTGTGTGATGAGAAGTGCTATAAGCTCGGTAGGATTTGTGCCTCCCATGCTTAATTCGGTGAACTGTTGTCTTTTGTCGAGGCATGCTCGTTCGAGTTCATCCATATTGTTTATCTTGCTGACAGTGCAGACTGCAAAACGTCCAAGATGTGAATTTACAACAATGGGTTGCGGATCGGTGTCGCTAATAACGCCAATACCTTCATTACCAAGCATCTCATGAAGGTCGCTGCTGAATTTGGTTCTGAAGTAGGAGTTTTGAATGTTGTGGATGTTTAGGTGAACAGTTCCATTGTCCATTGTGCTCAATCCGGCACGACGTGTGCCAAGATGTGAGTGATAGTCGGTGCCATAAAACAAGTCGGTAGCACATGGATTCTTTGTAACGACTCCAAATAGTCCGCTCATAATTGTTTGTTTTTTAAAAAGATAAAAAGTATATAATGTGTTAATTAAACTGCAAAAGTACGGAAAACGTTCAGTTTGGGCAAATAAAACAGTTCTCTTTTATAATTTTTTATCAACAATGTTTTACAAATTGTGAAAACTGTAAACATGAATGTTACTCAAATATTTCCTCTTCTTCTATTTTTTTTGTCAGACAGAAGTCGGTTATTGTATTGACGAGGCCCTTGTCATAGGGTTTCCGGACTCTTATGTAGTTGTCTGTAAACCCGTACATCATATTTTCTTTTATGTCACTCTCCCATAATACGGGACGTGTCTTGCCCTGTTGGCTTGTATAAAATTGCCTTTTCTTTTCTTCGGAAATTTCATGTAGAATCCGACTGTGTTCTCTTCGATGGTGGATGTCTATTTTCCCTTCCATCCTCAGGGCTGCGGTGTTCGGACGTTCGCTGAATGTAAAGACATGCAGATAAGATATTGGCAGACTTTTCACATAAGCAATGACTTTTTCAAATTCTTCGTCAGTCTCACCGTTGAAACCAGCCATAATATCGGCTGCGATACAGGCGTCGGGCATCAACTTTTTTATTTTATCCAAGAGTGTTGCATAGAATGTGGTGTCGTATTTCCTGTGCATCATTTTCAACACTTTGTCACTCCCCGCCTGAAGAGGGATATGGAAATGTGGGAGGAATGCTCTGGAGGAAGCTACGAATTCAATGATTTCGTCGGTCAGTAGATTGGGCTCTATGCTGGATATTCGGTATCGTTCTATGCCTTCAATACGGTCCAACTCCTTGATGAGGTCATAAAATGTTTCTCCTTGGTGTTGCCCGAAAGTGCCAGTATTTATACCGGTGAGCACCACTTCTTTGCTGTCTGTGGCCGCGATTTCCTTGGCTACTGCAACGGTCTCGGCTATCGAGGCACTCCTCGAACGACCCCGAGCAAAAGGAATGGCACAGTATGTACAGAAATAATCGCATCCGTCCTGCACCTTGAAGAATGTTCGTGTTCGGTCGGAACGGGAATAGGACAACTGGAAACTGGCGGGCTCGGAAGTGTCGGTGTCGGGAGATGTTTTTACGCCTTCGGATTCTTTACGTTTCACATAACGTAACAGCTCGTGTTTACGGTCGTTGCCAAGAATGATGTCAACCCCGTCTATTGCGGCAATTTCCTTGGCAGAGTTCTGTGCGAAGCATCCTATGACGGCAATAATGGCTTCACGGTTGTTGGAGATGGCTTGTCGTATTGCATTGCGGCATTTCTTCTCGGCTATGGATGTCACGGTGCAGGTGTTGATAACATACAAGTCTGCTCTTTCGTTGAAGTCTACCGGCGTCCAACCGGCATCTTCAAACTTCCTCACCAAGTCAGATGTTTCTGCGAAATTCAGCTTGCACCCTAAGGTGTGTGTGGCAATTTTTTTCACTTACTGATCAAGTTCATCGACACGTTGTAACGACTCAACCATCCTGATGCACTCTTCGTCGGGGAAGATTGTAAAAGGTGGCGTGGGTGAGAGGTCTAATATCTTCCTTCCTTCGTTGTCGAGTTTGATGCCGTTTATGCTGCTGATGCTTGATATCACTCGATTGCGTTTGTCGACAATCACAAAACTCTCACTGCCGATGCGATTGCTGATGATATCGAGTTGCTCTGTACAATTCAGTTTTGACCCGTCATTCAGGTAGACGATGCTTCCGTTACTTCCTTTTGGCATGTAATAGGCTATGGAGAAGATGGAAATCCATTTGTCTTGTGGGGCGTGAAGCAGAATCTTACGGTCCGCAAGGGCTCCATTGACCCATTTCTCGTCAACGGTCATGATGCCCTCTTCGTAGTATCTGTAAATCCCGTCTTTTTGGCCGTCCTTATAGAACCCTTCACGGCAAAGACGACCGTTGTCGTCATATTCAACAAGGCGTCCTTGCATAAGTCCGTTTTCATAATGTCCGCATATCCACCCTCTCTCACCAATACGTTTCCACCAACGACCGTGACGCTTGTTGTCGTTCCATGTGGATATCTCAGCAGTATCTCCTGTTGCAGTGAAAACGATATGGGTACCTTGTTTTATACCCATTCTATAGGATGCGATTTTTACCACACGCCCCTCTTCGTTATAGAAATGCCACACGCTGTCGCGGTTTTTCTGGTTGAAGAATCCCGTGGCAATCAGTCTGCCTTTTTCATCGAAGGCCTCATGGCTGCAGTAGCGACCGGGGATTGTGAACGTGTTGCGAATTTTCAGTGTGCCGTCGGGATAGTAGTATTTGAAAACGCCTATCTCTTTACCGTCTTGGAAGTCGCCTTCAAAAATACGGCTACCATCTCTGTCGGTTTTTATCCAGTGACCTTGTCTGCGTCCTTGGTTGTCTATTTTGTTCTGGGCATTGCAGTAAAAGCCTAAACATAATAGTGTCAGTACGATGATTCTATATCTCATGATGCTTACTTTTATTATTTCATTCGTCGATGATATTGGTACGGACTCTGTTGACTATTCGGTGTGAGGCGGAGTCTACAAAGGAATGGCGTCTTATAGACCTTGGGACCTGTGTGTTGGCAGTCGTGTCATAGGTCACTTCAGTTTGAGGTTCGTCGTTCCAATATACTGGCTTGTTGTCGTTTTTATAGAGTTGTACATAGACTCTCTCCCTGACAGGATTGAATTGTACGGTATATTCACTTTGTTTGGGGCTGGGCTTGATTCTTTTCGTGACAGCCACGGCATAAGGGTCGTCTATTACTATGCGGATATGGTAATCTTTTTCTTCCAGACCTCCAATTGTCACCATGCCGGAGGACTTCTCGTTTTGTAGCCTTCCATTCAGATAGACAAAGAATTTGGCGTCGGTTATCGACCTGAATGTCAAACTCAATGCTTGTCCTGAGGCGGATAATGAAAGCGTCAATAACAATATTACGGTTAGGATATGTTTCATGTTATTATTTTGTCATTTAACGACACATATCCTTTTTTATTGTTTGAAGACAACAATAAAGAAGTTGGGATGTCGTTATCCAACGGATGAGATTGCAAACAGCCTCGAAAATATCATTTTTCCAAAGTTTAAAGACAAGAGTCGGACTTTCCGTGGCAACTCCGCTTATGGTGTTGTTTTTTTTCGTGTTATTTGCATCTTCTACTTCGATATCTGCTCAAGACGACGTTTTTTTGAAAGGTCGTGTTTGTGATATCAATAACAACCCATTGTCCTATTCCCGTGTGGTGACGGTCGATTACAATCCATTGCATGGCGCTGTTGCAAATGAAAAAGGAGAATTTGACCTGGCTCTCCCGGCGGATACAGCTTTGCATATCAGAGTGTACAACTTCGGATATGCTTCTATAGATACTGTGATTCGGCTGCAGTTTGGCGAACATCAGAGAATTACTTTTGTTTTGAATAACAGGCCTACACAACTGGGGCCTGTGACAATTGTGGATGAAAGACCTCGCGTCACGACATTTACACCGATAAATGTTGAACGTATGGAACATACGGCAGGTCCACAGTCGGGAGTGGAGACATTGATTAAAACACTGCCGGATGTGAGTTCAAACAATGAATTGTCTTCGCAATACTCTGTACGAGGAGGTTCATTCGATGAGAATCTTGTGTATATAAACAATGTTGAGATATACAGACCGATGCTTGTCCGTAACGGACAGCAGGAGGGTTCGTCAATAATAAACCCTGATTTGGTGGACCGTATTCTCTTTTCCCCGGGAGGTTTCGACGCCGCTTATGGAGACAGAATGGCTTCGGTGCTGGACATTACATATGGAATACCTTCTGAGTTCAGGGCGAAAATGTCGGCATCCTTATTGGGAGCCTCTCTTTCTGCTGAGGGTAGAGTGGGGGAGAGATTCGCTTTCTCTGCAGGATTGCGTCATAGGGCCAATCGCTATCTGTTCCGAACTCTCGACACGAAAGGTGATTACACGACAGAATACACCGACATGCAGGCTCTCCTTTTTTATAAGGCATCAGAATGTCTCGATTTCCATCTTCTCACCATCGCTTCAAGAAATATCTATGGCTTGATTCCGGAAAGACAGAATACCACTTTCGGAGGCTTTATGGAGGCTATGGAATTTTATGTCTATTATGAGGGTGAGGAACGCGACAGTTATAATACCACATTGGCGGCACTGACTACAGATTACCATCCAAACGATGATTTCAGGTTGCGCTGGATTAATTCGTTCCAGACCAATAAGGAAACCGAACAATATGATATTCTCAGTCAGTTCTGGCTATACGAACTCAATGTCGGAAATATTAATGCCGACGGCGAGACGGAAAAATTCGACCGAGGTGTGGGCTCTTTCCTTGAACATGCACGCAACGCTTTACAGACAAATATTTTTTCATCGGAATTGAGAGGTACTCACTATGCCCGTTTGGGCAATTGGAACTGGGGCCTGAAAGTGCAGTACGAACAGGTACGCGACAGAATGAGAGAATGGAAATGGGTAGACTCGGCTGGCTATGCGATGCCTACGGTCCATTTAGACCCGGGAAATGACAGCAACGCCCCAACGCCTCCGGTACTTCAGCTTTTCTGCCGCGCCAACCATAGCATCTCAACGACTCGTTTCATTGCCTTCGTTCAACGAAATCTGGAAGTGTTCAATAAAAGAGGAGATGCATTTAATTTTGTTGGAGGCGTGAGGCTGCATTATTATAATATCAATTTCGCTGATGAACCTCTGACTGGTAACACGTCGAATTACAGCCACGCTCATTCCTTTGATGACACGTCGTTGAACAATTCCCAGTTACTTGTATCGCCGAGGCTCAGCATGAGCTATAAACCCACGTGGGAGAAGAATATCCTGTTCCGCATTGCTACGGGAGTATATAGCCAGGCTCCATTTTATAGGGAGTATCGTTTCGACGACGGGACCTTGAATCATGCCATTCGTGCTCAACAATCGTATCAGATTATGGGTACCATGGACTGGGATTTCCACATAAAAGAGAGCCCTTTCAAATTCACAGCTGATGTCTATTACAAGTATATCAACCACCTTGTTCCATACCGTATAGAGAATTTGAGGATACGTTATGATGCTGAGAATGACGCTGTGGGCTATGCTACGGGTATCTCACTGCGTATCAGTGGAGAGGTCGCTGGCAATTTGGAATCATGGGCTTCGCTATCCATTATGAAGACTCAGGAAGATATCGAAGGCGACAACTACGGATGGCTGAACAGACCGACGGATCAAAGGATTAGTTTCAAACTTTTCTTCCAGGATTATATACCTTCTGTTCCTTTCTGGCGTATGTCTCTTCAGTTCATCGTCGGTGGAGGCTTGCCGTTCACTTATCCTGGACAGACCAATTTTGACAAGGATTACAGGTATACTCCTTATTTCCGTATCGATTGGGGCAACACTCTGCAATTGTCACGTTTCAACCGTATCAAGGAAAGTCGTTTGATGCGGTATGTTGACGATATTCTACTAACAATAGATATGTTCAACCTGTTTGATTACAAGAACGTTGTGTCTTATATTTGGGTGGCGGATTATCAGGATAGGTACTATCCTGTGCCTAACTACTTGACGGCACGTCAATTCAATTTTAAAGTGACGGTAATCTTTTAGCTATTAATGAGATGGATAACCAAATCGAAATACAAAATCCGAAATTCGAAAAAGATATCCCCTTCCTAAGGACGGCGGATATTGACAGACGTGGCTTGGAACCCCAGACTGTTACAATGCCGGGAAACGGTAAATTGGAATTGTTCTACGATAACCATATTGAATTGGTCAAGATTGATTTTGCCTTCGAGGCCGGCACTGCATATCAGAACAAGAAATTACAGGCTGTCGCCGCTCTAAATCTCCTTGTCGATGGCTCGGAGAATTATACTGCACAACAGATAGCCGAGTTTATTGATTATAGGGGGATTATTATCGAAAAAAATGTTGACACGGTTTCTGCATGTCTAACAGTATATACACTTGTACGTTATGTCAACGAACTGATGCCTGTAATCTATGATATTCTTACAAGACCATTGTACAATGAAAAGGATTTTAACATCTTCATGGAAAAACGTCGTCATCAATTAAAGTCAAACTTCCAGAGGACTTCGTATGTCGCACGTAATCTCTTCAACGAAGCTCTCTATGGTCCGGCACACCCTATAGGATCTTATGCTGTTGTAGACGACGTTGACAAACTTACAGTCGAAGATGTACGGTGTTTTTTCAGAGAAAGATACTCTCTTTCTCAGGCTCGTATCGTTGTCAGTGGTGGTATTAATGATGATGTTGTTAATTCGATACAATCGTATTTTGACACGGCATCTTCCGCGGATAGGAACGAGGTGACATTGCCAGCTCCCTCACCAATACAGACGAAAGGTTTTTTATTCTCGCCAATGGAATCGGCGGCACAGAATACTCTCCGCGTTGGTCGTATACTGCCTATGACTTGGAATTCAACTGAATATGTTGATTTTATGGTGTTGACAACGATTTTGGGAGGCTATTTTGGCTCCCGTTTGATGTCAAATATTCGTGAGGACAAGGGTTATACTTATGGAATAAACGCACTTACAAACATTTTTAGGGGCAGCATATCGTTTTTTATCGTAAGTGATGTCGCATCCGACAAGGCTGATGCCGCTTTGAAGGAGATATTGTTTGAAATAGAACGTCTTTGCAACGAGCCTGTCCCTGACGAAGAGTTACGTATGGTTCGTAACGTGATGTTGGGTGATTTCATGCGTAGCATTGACGGCATTTTTGAGAGGAGCGAACGTTTCCGCCAAATGAAGGAAACTCATGTTTCGGAACGGTTTACTGATATCTTTTTTGAGGTCTTGTCGGAAAGTGGCCCTTCTGCCGTTACGCCAGAGCGATTGCAGAATTTGGCGCAACGAATCCTCAGTCCGGAATACTTGCTTCAGGTCTCAGTGGGCCGCAGATGATAAAATACGTGAAATCGATAACAATTCAATACGAAGAATACAATATTCTTTGTTGCTGCTCTGTCGATAATGATGTCAGGCCATTCACTGCCTCTGGCAAGCAGAAAGCCAATAAGACTGACGGCTCCGAGACTGTCGTTAAAAACGTTCCGGAAGATATTAGTCCCAATATTAAAAACGAGATGCTCAAGGTCGGGAACTCCCCCGACAAACCAGAGCTCTAAGACTGTCGACTACACCATCTTTTCAATATTCCAGACGAAGGCACGGATTCCAACCTCTTCGTTTCGTTTGTCCAATTTGCGAACGGCAGTTAGAATGTCATCCACTTTTTCGTCGTCGACTACCGTGATGATGGCGTTGTTCAGTTCAGGCCATGTATGTGTGCCGCGATGGGGGTCTCCTTTCTCATGGCCACGACCTTGAATATTCTCAAAAAATGTAAATCCACGCACATTGAGCGTGTCGAGCAGATACTCCACACGCTCATTGTTGGCCTGGTTGTATACTATCATTATACTTTTCATTGCTTTGTCAGTCTTATTAATAGGTGTTTCAATCCTCTTCAAGGTTAATATTCATGAATACGAATTTCTTGCGTATCTTCTCCTGCTTTTCGTTGTCGCCGCGGCGGTTGAAGACGCCATAAAGTATGGGTACCACGATAAGTGTGACGAGGGTGGATACTAGCAAACCGCCAATGACGACGATACCCATTGTGGTCCACAACTCAGAACCTTCGCTTGTTGATGTGGCCATTGGTATCATACCGAGGATTGTGGTGAATGCCGTCATCATAACGGGACGCAGACGACTCTGTCCGCTAAGGGCTATGGCCTCGTTGAGAGGCACATTGCGTTCACGCAACAGGTTGATATAGTCGACGAGCACAATACCGTTTTTCACAACGATACCAATTAGAAGCACGATGCCGAGCATACCTATCATGTCAAGGTTCTCTCCGGTGACAAGAAGGGCAAGTACCACTCCGCTGAGTGCAAACGGTATGGAGAACATGATGATTGCAGGTTTGCCGAAACTTTCAAACTGCGATGCCATGACGATGTAGACAAGCATCATGATAAGCAATGCGAGAAGTCCCATATCTCGTGTGGAGTCTTTCTGGTCTTCGTAGTTACCTGCCAGTGCGACATGAACTCCCTGAGGTATTGTCATCTGGTCAATCTCGGCTTGAGAAGCAGTGGCCAGTTGACCAAGGGAGGTGTTGTAGGGCATCACAGTAAGTGTAAGATAACGTTGACGGTTCTTTCGCTCGATTGTGGGGGGACACCAGTATTCCTCCACTTTTGCCAACTCTTCAAGTTTTATGATTTTTCCTGTCGGGGTGGGAATGGATATCTGCTCGATGTCGGTGATGGAAGACCGGTACTCTTCTTTCAGTCTTACAACAATGTTGTATTCGTTGCCGTCTTCTTTTAAATAACCTGCTGCCATTCCGTTGATGCGGTTGCGGACATACATTGCAACAGTGGACCCTGTGAGGCCATGAAGGGCAAGCTTCTGTTTGTCAAAGGTTATTTTCAACTCGGCACGGTCTTCGTCACGGCTGACTTTTGTGTCGCGGGCACCTTCAACATTCTTCTCAATGCGTTGACGGAGCTCCTGTGTGAAGTTTGTCGTTTGGTCAAAATCATATCCATAAACTTCAATCTGCAGGGTGTTGTTGCTACCGCCTCCCATCATGCCGCCTTTGTTGACCTGATAGTTCACGATTTCAGGATATTCGGCAAGTTTTTGGCGTATCTCTTCCTGTATTTGGGCAATGCTGCGTTTGCGTTCGTATTTCTTGTTGCATCGCACTGATATGGAGATTTTGTTGTTTGTGGTGCTGTTGAAAAGGGCTCCGAATCCGGCATCGTCATTGGATCCCGCCGTTGTAGAGAAAACTTTAAGGTCCTCTCCACATACTTCTCGTATGTCTTGTTCAATACGGCGTGCCGTTTTCAATGTTTCCTCAATGCGTGTACCGCGTTGCAGTTCGACGGTTACGCTTATCTGACCATTATCCTGCTCTTTCATGAAGTCCATGTGCGAGAATTTGGAAGAACCCAGCATCATGGTGACAACGAAGAACGCCAAGGCGATAAACAAGGTAATCTTCTTGTGGCCAAGACACCAACGAAGAAGGTTGGCATAACGGGACTCAATAGTGTTGAAGAGACGTCCGATAGTCTTGTCGAAGGTGAAAATCTTTGCGGCCTTTTGTGCCTCGGCCTCTTCACGTTCGGCTTTTGAAAGGAAGAACGGTTTTTCTTTGAGTATTTTGGATGAGAGCATTGGGATAAGCGTGATGGCTGCTATCGTGGAGACACATACCACTATCGTTACAATCCAACCAAGCTCTTTGAAGTAAATACCCATCATACCCGGAAGCATAGTCAGCGGCACAAATACGGCTACAAGCACGAGGGTTGTTGCTATGACCGATGTCCATACCTCGTTGGTGGCACATATTGCCGCTTCGCGAGGATTTTCACCGCGTTCAATATGCTTTGTGATGTTCTCCAACACCACAATGGCGTCGTCAACGACCATGCCTATGGCTACGGTGAGCGATGCTAATGATATGATGTTGAGTGAACTGTCGGCAATCAATAGGTATATGAATGAGGTGACTAAAGATATTGGAATTGTAAGAGCGATGATGATGGTGCTTCTCCAGTTGCCAAGAAACAGCAACACTACCAGAATAACGAAAAGTAGTGCATAGAAAATACTGTCGCTTAATCCATTAATAGCATTGACAATCTCTTCGGAACCGTCGCGAATCAAAGTAACTTCTATATCTGGAGGAAGTGTTTTCTTTATGCGTTCCATCTGGCTCTGAACTTGACGGGCAATCTCTACAGTATTGGCACCAGTCTGTTTTGAGATAATTAGACGTGCACCGTCGAGTCCGTTGATTTTCTCTTCGAGGCTAAGGTCTTTGATGGTATCTCTGACAGTGGCAAGGTCGCGTACAAATATCTGTTTGCCTCCGTATGTGGCTACGGCGATGTCTGCGATTTCGGAACTTTCCACATATTCGCCTTTGACACGCATCTGATACTGTTCCTTGCCCATCTTTACAGTTCCAGATGCAAGGTCGAGGTTGTTGGCGCTGATGGCGTTGCCAACCTGTTCCAGGCTCAGCCCGTATGCATCAAGCTGTTTGGGGTCAAGGTCTATGTAGATGTATCGCTCTGGGGCACCGCTG
This sequence comes from Bacteroidales bacterium, assembly GCA_017613375.1. Taxonomy (GTDB): domain Bacteria; phylum Bacteroidota; class Bacteroidia; order Bacteroidales; family P3; genus Colimorpha. Next base: position 22,464 of record JAGADZ010000073.1, read on the forward strand.
AGGGTGATGTTTCCTATGCCGTCGATACGGTTGAGTTCATTGACAACATTATCCTCCAGTATTCGGTCCAAACCAGGATAGCTGTCTTTGGCTGTAAAACCATAGACGAGGATTGGCATGGCCGAGGAGTTGAGTTTCAATATCATTGGACGGCTGACTCCGTCAGGCAGATTGTCGAAAAGCAGGTCTACGTACGAGCGGATGTCGTTTAACGCTTCATCAAGGTCTGAACCCCATTCAAATTCTAACGTAACAACCGAAATATTGTCCTTAGAGGTGGAGGTTATATTCTTTAATCCGTCGACAGAGTTGAGTGAATTCTCGATAATCTTTGTGATATTGGTTTCAATATCGCTGGCGTTGGCACCGGCATAGGTGGTCATCACTGTGACGTATGGCGGGTCCATCTCCGGCATCTGGTCAATGGGGAGGCGTGTCAGTGAGAAGAGGCCAAGCACGATGACAGCCACAAAGATAAGCCCTGTGGTTATAGGTTTGTTTATTGCTGTCTTGTAAATTGCCATGTGAGTGTTTTAATTTCGAATTATGAATTCAGAAAGATTGTTTACGTCGTGGTTGATGTCGTTTATTCAACAACTTGAAGGGTTGCACCGTCGACAAGTCTTGCCTGTCCTGTGACTACAAGTCTGTCGCCCTCTTTTAATTCGCCTGGGGTCACGGGAATAATCTCTATCTTGTCATCGAATCTCTGGCCAAGGGTGACAGCAACTCTACGGGCGGTACCGTTGTCGTCGATAAAGACGTAACGGTCGTTGCTTCCAGTAAGTTTTAGTACGCTCTGATAGGGCACTACGATGGCGTCAATTTCACCGAGAGCCATGGTGGTGCGTACATACATTCCTGGACGTATCTTCTCGCCAGGGTTGGGTATATTCAACTTGGCTTGGAAAGTATGTGATGTGGCGTCGATTGTCGGGTAGACTATCTCGATGGTGGCAGGAAAAACCTTGTCAGGATAGATGTCGCTGTAAACGTCCACTTTCATGCCTGCTTTTACCAAGGGGAAGTAACTTTCTGGAATGCTGATAATGGCTTTCAGACGTGCAATCTGGCACAATTGTAGTATTGGTGTGCCTGTGTACATCTCTCCATCCTCGTAGTTTTTGGCACTGATGACTCCGGCGAACTGAGCTCTGACAAAGGTGTTCTGTTCCTGAAAACGTTCGGTCTCTATAAGTTGGTCATAGGCTGTTCTGGTTTGGTCGAATACTTGTTCGCTTATGCTTCCCGAGGCTTTCAGGGCAGTGACACGTTCCAGCTCCGTTTTGGCGTTGGCAAGGTTTATTCGTGTAGTGTTCAGCTGAGTCTGGTCCATGCGTACCAGCATAGAGCCTTTTGCAACACGGCTGCCTACTTGTACATAGATATGTTCTATATGACCTGTGATGCTTGGTGAGATATTCATGGTCTCGTACCCTTCAAGGGTGGTTGATAGTTCGAGCTGTTTGGCTATGCGTTCCGATTTGAGCTCCATTACCTGTACTTTCTCCACTTCTCTCTTTTGTGTGGAGGGTTTGTCTTTCTGTTTTTTTCCACCGCAGGATGTTATGACACCTATGGCTAAAAGAACGAGTGCAATCCTGAAAAACTTATTCATATCTTATGTTTGTTTTTTTCGTTGTTAGATGATATTCCTAAATGATAGACTTATTTGCCGAGAAGGTTCTCAAGTGCTACTTGTGCACTTACCACACTCATGACAGCCTGTATGTAGTTGCTTTGTGCTGTGATGATGTCTGTACTGGCGTTGGTAACCTCCAGATTACTGGCACGTCCGTAGTTGTATTTCTCTGTGATGTTGGCGAAGACTCTGCGGGTGACATCGAGATTGGCTTTCTGTATCTGGTAGGTCTCCAAGGCATTCACCAAGTCGAAGCATAGCTGGTTGTATTGTACCCTCAGTCCATCCTCGGCTTGTTGCTTGCTGTTCAGTGTCTCTGCATAGTCTATCTCGGCAGCCTTGATTTTTGCAAAACGTGTCCCGCTGCTGAAAAGGGGCAGTGATATGCTCGCTCCAATCATATTGGGCGGGGTCATGTTGAATCCGGCATCTTTGCCGAAATAGGTCTTGGCACTGTACTGGTAGTAGGCTGACAAGGTAGGAGTGAAGTCCATCCAGGCCATAGTGATGTTACGTTTCGCCACCCTCTCGTTATACTGAAGCAATTGGTAGTTGTAGTTGTCTTCGATATTAAAGTCCTGCATTGTCAGTTGAGCCAGATGGTTGATGTCTAAAACATCGTCAAGGCTTGTGGTGAGTTCTATTTTGGTGTTGACATCGGCACCAAGCTGCAAAATCAGTGAATTGTATAACATTTGGAGAGAACGGCGGTTGGCGTTGATGCTGTTGCGGAGCGACGCCACCTGAACCGATAGTTGGTCAGCAGCGATTTGTTCGGCGGCACCGACACGCACACTCTCTATGGTTGTCTGTTCCAATCGCTGCATGTTTGCGAGACTTGAGTCGAGCAGTCCTACGATATCCTCCATGACAAGTATTGAAACATACACGCTACGGACTTGCGAACGCGTGGTCTGCTCGGTCTGCTTGTAGGCAACGTCGGTCATCTCTCGTGCAATATTGCTGAGCATCAGTCCTACAATTTGAGCTCCTGTCACAGCTACGGAAGCCGTGATGCTGAAAGTCCCGCTAGGATTCATGGGTATGACGGTTCCGCCGCTGCTTTCCTCACCAGAGGATGGTATTGAGATAGGCACTGGAACACCACCAATCAATATAGTGTCGGGAATCAACGAACTGTAAGAGTTCCCGCCACCCATGACCATCTCATAGCCGCACATGTTTTGATAGTCGAAGCCTGCCTTTATCTGCGGCAACATCGAGGCTAGGGTCTGCCATCTGCTGTATTCGGCTTTCTGAACTTCCAGTGAGGCGTTCTGAAGACTGTAATTATGACTGACAGCATATTGCTGTGCATCATCGAGAGACAGTCGCAATACCGCTGGTTGCTCTTGGGCACTGATGATTGATGACGAGAGCACTATGAGAAAAAGTGTCAGGACGGATCCTGTAAAACCTCGGTTCTGTCTCCAAGGAATGTGGCAACGGGTAGATAAAAGGTGTATCTTCATTTTGTCAGTGTCTCCTATAAACAATTATTTCTTATTGTCCATGATGGGGCTCAGTGTGGAAAGAAGTACTTTTATCTGTACATCTTTGGCTACTTCAATAGTTGCGTAACCGCCAGTGGTGTTTACAATAGTTCCGTGTATTCCACCGGATGTGACAACATGGTCTCCCTTTTGTAGTGATTTGCGATAGTTCTCCTCTTCTTTCGCCTTTTTTGATTGGGGTCGTATTATGAAAAAGTAGAACACGACTATCAGCAGGATAATCATTATTGCCGTTTTCCAACCGTTGGAAATATCCATCATAATAAAATCTATCATATTAATCATTTGTTTATTGTCGTCTAGTTAATTATCGAAAAACTATATGTCTGTCATATTTCTTTTGAGGAAATTCTTTTGGGTATTGCCAGTGAGAGCAGGATGCTGCCAAAGAGGATGCCAAGTATTATTGCAAGCGAAGTCATTGTACTGATGTTGATATCAAAGAACTCCCCGGCAATCATCTTCAATCCTATGAAGCACAGCAACAGACCAAGACCGTAATGCAACAGGTAGAACTTCTCCGTAATATCGCTCAATAGGAAAAAGAGTGAGCGTAGCCCCATAATGGCAAAGATGTTCGAGAAGTATACTATGAAGGTGTCTTTGGTTACTGAGAACACCGCAGGAATGGAATCTACGGCAAAAATGATGTCGCTGAATTCTATCACCAGCAATACCAGAAAAAGAGGAGTCATATACCTTCTCCCGTCAATGATGGTGAAGAAATTGTGTCCCTCCATACACGGCGTTACATGGAAATGTCGCGATGCAAATTTCACGGCAGGATGATTCTCCGTATCTATCCGCTCTTCACCCTTCTTCTTAAACATCTTTGCTCCGCTGTAAATCAGTATGACACCAAAGATGGCCAATATCCATGACAAATTGTTGACAAGCGTTCCCAAGGCAAAAATAAACAGGAACCTCATCACTATCGCCCCAATAATTCCCCAGAACAACACTCTGTGATAATACTTCTTTTCAATGCCGAAGCTTACAAAAATCATTATCATCACGAAAATATTGTCTATCGAAAGCGACTCTTCAAGGAAATAGCCCGCCAAGTATTGTTTTGTCACCTCGCTGCGATACAAGCCCAATGCCGTCTCGTAGTTTCCGGCACCATTCAGCTGCTCATAAAGCTCGGGCTGGTTTGAGGCATAAGAGAGTAGTTCATCCATATTGCTGATTCCATGTACCCATTCGGCATGAAAGTACAGCAACAACGCCAACCCCATTGACAACAGTACCCAGACACCTGTCCATATCGCAGACTCTTTTATTTTTATTTCATGGTCTTTCTTGTGGAAAACACCAAGATCAAGTGCTAACATCAATACGATGAAGACCATGAATATGATGAAAAACAGAATCCTTGATGTCATTTTTATTCTTTAATATAAAAATGCAAATTTACATAGAATATCTTTTATGACAAATATTTTTATGATTTTTTCATAAAAAGGTCATTTCTATTCAAAAAACAGATTATCTTTTTTTGATTTTTTTTGTTTCCAGAAAGATGTTTGATGTGATTGAGGAACAATATCTGATTTTTGTTATTTATGTTTTTTTCCTATTTTTGCAGTATGTATTGGGATTTGTTTGTTAGCTTCTGGAAGATAGGAACTTTCACTATAGGTGGAGGTTATGTCATGATTCCTATTATGGAACGCGAAGTCGTTGACCGTCGAAAATGGCTCTCTCACGAGGAATTTTTGGACAATCTCTCTCTTTCTCAGGCAATGCCTGGAGTCTTTGCAGTGAACATGGCTACCTGTATCGGACATAGACTCGGCGGTTTCCGTGGTGTCATCGCTGCTATCGCGGGTAATATTCTCATGCCCATAACTATTATTCTCTTTTTGGCCATATCGTTCCGTCTTTTCAGAGACAACGTGTTTGTGGAACATGTTTTCATGGGTCTGCGCCCAGCTGTAGTTGCTTTAATCGCTACTCCAGTCTTCCGTATGGCTAAACAAGCTAGGATTACTTGGTCTACATTATGGATTCCTGTTGTTTCTGCTCTCCTGATATGGTTATTTGGAGTATCTCCAGTGTGGGTTATCCTTGCTGCCATTGTAGGAGGATTGCTCTATGGAACGTATTCTGCAAAACATAAGGGCTCTGTATCTTCAGAGGGAAAGGGGAGTGTGGAATGATTCTTTTGCAGCTTTTCTGGACTTTCCTCAAGATAGGAATATTTACATTTGGAGGTGGCTATTCCATGGTGGCGTTGATTCAGAACGAGGTTGTCGAAAAACACCAATGGATGACATCATGCGAGTTTACCGATATCCTCGCCATCAGCCAGATGACGCCAGGTCCTATGGGTATTAATACTGCAACATATGCTGGATACACAGCTGTCGTAAATTCAGGTCTGCCGGTTTGGGAAGGTGTCGTGGGTTCCTTGTTGGCTTCTCTGGCAGTGATTATCCTTCCTGTAATCGTCATGATGATAGTATATGGCTATCTGTCACATCATAGGGACAACCCTGTGGTTGATATGATGTTCCGTATATTGCGTATTACAGTGGTGGGACTGATTGCAGCAGCGGCTCTTCTGTTGCTTTCAGAGGAGAGTTTTGGCGTTCCTGGACTGAATAAACAGTTTATTGTCAGTGTCGTCTTGTTTGCTGCGGTGTTTTCGTTGTCCTATTTCAAACGCACTAATCCTATATTGCTGATTGTCGTATCGGGAATTGTGGGTGGAATAATCTATAGTTTTTGATAAAAACAGGAATTCATAGTTTAGCTATGATAATCAATCACACAACACATACAGGTCCTCGCGGGGATTTATGAACAGTATCGGTATCTTCTCTTTGTTCACGATTGTGTGATTATCCTGTACTCCAATAAAAAATTCAAGACCGTCCTTTTCCTTTGTTGTCACAGAGATAAGCATGCCATATCCTTTCTGGGCCGCATGTTTTAGTGCATTGACATCCATATAGGTCGATTTTGATTTTGTCATTATCACTTCAGGTATGAATTTGATGTTTAGGCTGCTGTATAGTTTGTGCAGCTGTTTCATGTTCGCATACCATTTGTTTTTTAAAAACTCGTCCTTGTAGTCGTAATAGAGTATGTGCATTCTGCTCCCTCCGAATCTGGGGAAATAACTCGACCATATCAGTTTGTCTTTGCTCTCTTTCTTGAAATCAATTGCGGTGGCAACGTCCTGCATATGAGATTCGTCTCTAAGAGGCTCTTGTGCCACAAGATATGCAGTCTTGCAGTCAGAGAAATTTTGTAGCAGGTTTTTGCGGGACATTGCACTTTTGCGAGATGCGTGTTTGTCTACTTGTGCTACAATCACGACAGCGTTTAGTAAAACAGGTAATGCAGTGATGATTTCACGTGTCTTGCCCTTGAGTGAGCAGTATGTTATTTGTATTTCAGGATTTGTCTCTTTAAGTTTCCTCTGGAGTTCAAGAAGTTTGATTTCTCCCTCTTCAGTCGTGACCGTTGTATGACGATTGTCAAAGATATGAAGCAGGATCAGCCCTTTATTCAGCATCTTCGCCAGATAGAGTGAATAGGAGCATACTGTCTCTGGACGTTCGAAATCGGCGATATATGCTATGATAAATTGATCCTTTTTCTGCTTCTCTTTTTCCATGATATCATTTTGACTATAACTTTGACGTTAACTTTAACCTTAACTTTGACGTTAACTTTAACCTTAACCTTGACATTAACGTTAACTATATAATTGATTCAGTTATTCCCACATTCTCACATTCAGTTATTCAAACATTCCCACATTCCCAAATTCATCTTATCAGCGTTATGTCTCCCTTTATTTCAGATTCTTGTCCGTCCATGCATTTGATGCGGCAGCGATACACATATACTCCAGGCATACACCAATTGTTCTTGTAACGTCCGTCCCAACTTTCGTTGATGTCATTGGATTCATATATTTTCTCACCCCATCGTGTAAATATTGCCATATAGAATTCCTGTATCCATTCCCCCTTTATGTTTAGTCTGTCATTTCTGCCATCTCCGTTTGGAGTGAAGGCATTAGGAATCTGTATGTTTGCATCTCCGCAGTTTATGGTTATGCATACGATTTTTACAGAGTCGGTATAGGTGCATCCAATAGAGTCTTCTAATGTCACCACGAATGTCGTCGTGTCGAAAAGTGTTGCCGTAGGATTTGGTGAGGTGGGATTGCTTACTTTGTCGGAAGGACTCCAATAATAAGAGCCCTGGGGTATCGTGCTGACATGCAGAGATGTGCTTTGTCCACTGAATAATGTGTAGTCGTCTGCCCACACATTGATACTGTCAAATGAATGTTGACGTTCTATGGTCACGCTGTCGGTCAAACTGCATCCCGATGCATCTGTTACAACGACAATGGCAGTTCCTTCACATAGAGAGTGGGCGTCGGCGGTCTGCTCTCCAGAACTCCACAGGTACTGATAAGGGGTGGTGCCTCCTGAGAGTGTCGCTATGGCCATACCGTTACATGCGTCAGCACAGCTGTTTTGTACTGTGGATACATTCAGGCTCATGTCAACATTTTCAAGTACTTCGGCACTGTCGACAAATGTACAGCCATTGTCGTCAGTAATGGTGACAAAATAGACACCGGGACATAGGTCTGTTCGAGTATCGTTAGTGGAGCTGTCGTCAAGCCACAGGAAGTGATAGTTTGAAGGCCCTTGTACATTTACTGTAATGGCACCGGTGCATGTCTCAAGACAGTTGATATGTGTCACGCTTGTGCTTATCGTAGGTGCCGGCGGAGCGGATATGGTGTAGCTGTTGTCTACCAAACAGCCGTTGGCATCTCTGAATATCACATGATAGTCTCCTTGGCACAGGTTCGTCGTACTGTCGGTGGAAGACCAGCCGTTGCTGGTATTTGTCCAGTTGTAATAAAAAGGAGCTTCAGCCAAAGACCCTGCTACCACTTTTGCTGTTCCTGTGCAGTCACCAATGCATAATGGATTTTGTATTGCTATGCTGTCGACAACTTCATAGAAGCGGATATGGATGCTGTCGGTCTTCTCACATCCATATTCATCGGTTACATGCAGATAAATCCATTGCATACTGTCTGGATAGAGACTTAGTGAGTTTTCGTTCAAGTGATGGTTCAGAGTGTCACTGAGGTCACTGTTGCTTGACCAATGGTATATTAGGTTGGAACCGGATGCTGTGGCGTTCAATATTGTGGGAACTGAGCAACTGACGGTATCCCCGACCAATGTGAATTCGGCTTCGCCCATTAAAACCACCTGTGTCACGGTGTCGCTGCATTCACCATTGGTGATGACTAATGTGTATACTCCAGGATTCGTCACATAGGGGTTTGCTATTGTACTGTCGCTGACACTTCCTGAAATCCAGTTGTATGTAAGTCCTCGTGCAGGACGCATACCTATCTGCAAAGGTATTCTGGGGCAAGTGAGCATTGTGTCGAGAGTATATTGGCCACGTCCCAGAACCATTATATCATGTTCGATAGTGTCTGAAGATCGGCATCCGCCTGGCATATAAGCCACAAGACGTATCGTGTAGACTCCTGGATTGTTGAAAATGTGTGTAGGATTTTCAAGAGAGGATGTGGTGCCGTCGCCAAAATCCCATAGATAGGTGTCCCCGCGTCCTGTATTGTGGAATACTATTGTGTCGGGTGCACAGCTTGTCTGGGGAACGGTGAACTCCGCCACGGGGAAATCGTCGGTGAGGTTTATTCGGAAAATGGCGTTGTTGCAGTTGTTGCTGTTGTTGTGTTGGCTCCATGCTCCTGTCGTTACGGGGAAATTGTCGCATCCGCCACAGCTGGCACAGACGGATTGGTATAATGTCCCGAGACGGTCAAAACGGCTTGTCCCTCCATCAACATGGTCGCCACCACTGTAGTATCCATTTTCTGAGCTATGCAATTCTCCAAAGAAAGAGGCATAAACAAGGCTGTTGGCGTCCATGTCAAGCGACATGATATAGAAGTCCTGGCCGTCAGTGGTGCTCTGATAAGCATCGGTGGTAACGGTCATTCCTGTGGTACATCCGTTATTCCATGGATAGGTGACGCCTCCCAGTGAGCGGCCAAGAAAAATACGGCCCCATCCCGATAGATAAATTCTGTTGCAGATATCAACGGCAAAAGCAGTGGGAGAGAGATTCGGCTCTCCGTTTCCGGTGCCGAAAACTGTAGACCACACGAGGGAGTCGAGATTCGGCTTCAGACGTGCCAGAAACTGTCCACTGTTGGGAGTGTTGTAGTTGGCATTATGTATCAGTGTGCTTCCCGTGGCTTTTGTCTGGCCAAACAGGAATACATCGTCGTTTTTTCCACACCGTACAAAATAGCATTGGTCATAATTAAGCGAACCGAAATAGCTGCTGGATATCAAAGAGGTACCATAGTATGATATCTTAGAGACAAAACCGTCGGCAGAGCCACCATAATAGTATTGTCTATAGGCATTGACAGTTGAGGGAAAATTCCAAGAATTGGTGCCTCCGCAGACAACAACATTGTACTCATTGTCGCAGTCTATGGAGTAAACTGCATCATCTTTGTTTCCGCCAAGGTAAGTGCTCCATAGCATATTTGACAGATTGTAGTCTATCTTGAAGACGACACCATCCTGACGTCCACCGCAGGTGGATTGTATGCAGTTCTGTGTTACAGGGAAATCTGTGGAAGTCGTAGTGGAGCCTACATATATGTTGTTCAAGTCGTCGGTGATGATTTCTCCTCGAGCTCCGTCACCGTAGTTGTAATACAATGAATCATTGCCAAGCATTATAGTGCTGCCATCGAAACTATTGCGGTAATTTAGTCCGTCATTGCCGCTGCCGCCGACATAAGTGGATGCTTGAAGCTGTGATCCGGTACTGTTGAATCTGCATATAAATATGTCTGAACCGTTGGGGAAATTGATGGTTGGCCCTCCTTCGTATTGTAGAGATGTGCCGCCATTGAAGCTTGTGTCGTAGGCCGACGGTGTAACGGGGAAGTCTGCCGACCCTGTCGTGCCGAAAATCACAAGTTCGTCCATGGAATTGACGTACATGCTGTGGGGCATGTCGGCATAGGTGCCGCCGAGGTAGGTGGCATAGAGCCGTTGCGAACCACTTGTGTCGAATTTGAAGATGCCTATGTCGCAGTTACCGTTGTAACTGCCGTCGTAGGCTCCCAGAGAGATGGGATATCCTACATCGAATACAACGCCAGAGGTGTAGGTGTTTTTATAGGAATCGTAACAGCCAGTGGTCCCCCAGTTGTCGGCCGATGAGCCAGTGTATGTTGAGAAATAAAGATAGGGGTCTATGACTAATGGCAGGTTAGGGTCGTATTTGCCAATATCGAAAGTTATCCTGTTGTCCTTCAGTTTGTACCGTATCTCGACAGGAATTTCTCTACCGCCTATCTCTTGATAGGCGTAGGGCCTTAACTCAACGATGTCAAGCACTGAAGTGTGTATTATTATATTTCCGTTCTGTATTTTTGTGTTTTGTACACCTTTATATACCATGCTGATGTCCTCGACACTGGCACCGGGACGCAGTATGAAGTCGTATTTCATGGCTTTGGCAGCTGTGTAGACTTTCAGGTCGGTATTCGGATACAAGTCGTGGTAGACTACAGCATTGTATACCGCGACATCGCTGACCCATCTTGAAGGGTCGCGTCCGATAAAGTAGTTCTCGTGAAAACTCTCTTTGTAAAGACCTTCGACCTTGGAGGTGTTGCTGTTCTCAAAGTATAGTTGATAGGCGTGTTGGCGGTAACGTCCGTTCTGGGTTCTTTCTGTGGGGAAATGTCGTAGATTGTCATTATCGGGGTGCTGTACCACAAATGTGAAGCAATCCTTTTCCACAAACAGTGTAGCCATATGCATCTGGGCCCTGAACAGTATTTGACTGTCCCACTGGCCTTTGTTCTCGGAAAAGAAGATTTTTGCTCCGGCACTGAGTGTATCTCTGTCGTTGCGGGCCTGCAATACCCCAAAGACCTGCATGACAAATACAATCAGCAGCAATAGAGACAGTCGATATCTTCTTTCTTTCATTTTTTTGGAGCAAAACTAAATATATAACGGAAATTCTTTTCAGTTATTATATATTTAAAAAAGATGCTATGCCATAAAAAAAATGCATCCTGTCAAGGATGCATTTTTTGTCATAAAACCGTCTTTATTTATTTCAGACCGAGTTTGTTGGCGGCAGCATTGGCAGCGGCATTGCCGAGCTCTTTTGCTCCTTCTCTACCTTTTTCAAGAGCTTTGTCTTTTACTTTGTTGGCGATGCAGGTCTCAGCTTCTTTCTTAACGGCAGCTTTGAATTCAGCATCGTTCTTGTACTGAGCGAAAGACTGGTCGATAACGGTGTTGACGCAGTTGGTCAGGTCACCGCAGTTGCAGATAGCCTGAGCGGCATCATGGATAGCCTGAGCGCGAGCGTCGCTGTTGACATCAGCTGCGGGCTCTGCATTGTTCTCGGCAGGAGTGGTGATTTCG
>JAGADZ010000003.1 GCA_017613375.1 Bacteroidales bacterium
ACAAGCATAAAACAGGCATATTATAATTGACATAATATGCTATCAGGCTATCTTTGCATCAGTATTAAAGAAACACCGCTTCAAAAGATAGCAAAGCAGATTAAAATTTGGTTAGAAATAAAGAAAAGAGAGCCGTTTTCCCATGCTAATGGAAACGGCCCTCATTATTTGTTTATTTATCTTGACGCTTATTTCTTGATTTTCAGGCTTTTCAGAATCTTGTCAACATCAGCGTCTTCTACAGCATAACCACCGACTTCCACCTTGATGGCTCCCTTTTCAGGCAGAGGTGCAGCCAGCACGCTGTGCTTGCCAAACTGATAGTCGTAGAAATTATACAGGTACTTCACGCCATTGAAGGTGACTTCGGGCATTTTCTTCGTATCCTTGAACACCTTTTTGTCGTCTTCAATGAATTTCTCGGCCTTGAAGACATCGCCATCCCATACACTGATGTACACATTCCAACCGAAATTACCTTTCTTTTCAATGGCGGGCTTCACCAGAGGTTCAATACGACAAGAAGATTTGCTTGGATTCTTGACGAACCATCCTTCGGGAACATCCACGGTGGCACGGCCCAAATCCAAAGTGGTGGGGCCTTTCACGGTGTCGGCCTTCTCGGCCTTTTCCGTCTTGGCGGTTGTGTCAGCCTTCTGTTCGGTTTGTTCTGCACCGTTCTCTGTTACTTCGGTTTGTCCTTTCTTGTTACCACAAGATACTGTTGCCATGGCGGCAACAGCCACCATCATCAGCATAAATGATTTTTTCATAGTTCTTTTAAATAAATGTTTTTTTGTTTGTAGTGTTAATATAGTTGAGTAAAAATCGCTGCAAAAGTATATCATATTTTGATTCCCGCCAAAAATCATACCGTTTAATTGACGAAATGTAGGGTTTCAAGGGTATAATGAATAATATTGTTGTTTCATGGTGCAAAAAATGATTAAAAGCGGTCTATAATGATGGTTTTTGTCTAAATTTGCAACTATAATACAAACAACAAAAAAGACAATGAAAAAAGCCATCATTTTGTTTATACTTGTCCTCATGTCATTGACGGGTCGGGCACAAGTACAACCCACCTCGGCACTGATAGGTTCCTGGTCGGGCAAACTAAATGCCGGAGCCATCTCATTGACATTGGTCCTCCATCTTGAACAGGCTGACGGCTACGTCACAGTAACCATGGACAGCCCTGACCAGGGAGCCAAGGGCTTGGCATGTAAAAAGGATTATCTCTCTGACGACTCAATAGCCGTAACCGTAAACATTGGCGCCACATACCGCGCCAAGTTGAAAGACGGAGCTCTCAATGGCACCTTCTCTCAGAGTGGGATGTCGCTGCCCCTCGTGCTCACGAGAGGTGTGCCCGAAGTGAAACGGCCACAACGACCGCAACCGCCCTACCCTTATGATACGGAAGAGGTGTCTTTCAGAAATGAAAAAGACAGTGCCACATTGGCTGGCACACTGACCTATCCCGTAGGCTATAGCAAGCAATCGAAGAAAAAACCCGTTGTCGTGCTGCTCGTCTCTGGCAGCGGACAGCAGAACCGTGACGAAGAACTGATGAATCACTCCCCCTTCCTTGTCATCGCCGACTACTTGGCCCGACAGGGCATCGCCACGCTGCGTTATGACGATCGCGCCACGGGAGCCTCCGTAGGAGGTGACGTGAAGAATGCCACGACCGAGGATTTCATGCGTGATGCGGAGGCAGGGCTTGACTTCCTGCGTCGTCAAAAAGCATTCAGCAAGGTCGGCCTTCTCGGCCATAGTGAGGGTGGTGCCATCGCTTTCATGCTCGCTGCTCGCAAAAAGACTGATTTCATCGTCTCCTTGGCAGGTCCCGGAGTGAAAGGTGACACCCTGTTGGTGGAACAGGGCAACCGCATCATGCAACTGTCAGGAACGCCCGTCACGATGACCGTTGAACAATACCGTCAGCAGCCAGAGGTGCAGCAGATGCGGTGGTTGCAATGGTTCATCGACTACGACCCTTCTGCCGACATTCGTAAGTCACGCTGTCCAGTCTTTGCGCTCAATGGCGACCGCGACTGCCAAGTGATTTCCTCCCAAAACCTTACTGCCATCAGACAACTGTTACCCAAATCGAAAAAGAATCTCATCAAGGAATATCCATCGCTGAACCATCTATTCCAGCACTGCACCACAGGACTACCCACCGAATACAGTGATATAGAAGAAACTATCTCTCCCGAAGTGCTCAGCGACATCGCACAGTGGATTAACAGCTTATAAAAAACTATGCCAGAGAACTCCTTTTTCCATATCCAATCATTGGAAGAGGCCGAGAATCTCAAAAAAAGAGAAAAAAGAAACAATAATAGTAAGACCAATTATGATTTCTAAGAAAAACTATATAAGTGCTTGGTGGCTTATTCAATTATGCGTGATAATATTTGGAGCGAAGCACTTAGGTCATTTGCTTGTTGTCATATTATTGCTTTTATCTATTATAGGGTTTATAATTGGTGGTAGAAAGACCACCATATTAGCATCGTTTGGTTTTGCAGCTTATGCTGCACTCACCTTAGTTCTTGCCATTATACATCTGTTTTTCATCATAAACAGTTCTTGGATTATTACCGCAATAATATCAATTGTTGCAATACTGAACATCATCATATCATTTCAAACACTTAAAACATCAATAAACACCTAACGTTTGCTAAGATGTATTGTATTGCACAATTTGTTGATTATCTTCTGGTCCTCAACCATAATGCCAAAAGAGGGTCGGCGACAGAATGATGCAGATATACACAATATTTCTTTATTCAAAAAGAATAATTCAAATAAAATAATTTTATTCGGATAAAAACATCACCAAAAAGATACCGGCAGAAGTCGTAGTCAGTTGGGCGGTAGTGCGAAGTGCTGCATGCAGGCTGACGACCCTGAACGGGTCACAGCCGTTTGCACCATGCTGTCATGCTGGGCATGCTCCATGAGAAAGAAAAAAATCTTGCCCCGAAGAAACTAAGATCGCTTATCCAAGCAGGTTCCAACTCGCCCTACGCCTGTCTGCCGGTAATGAGAGCCTCCCCTATACCCCCTCCCAAGGAGGGAACACTTATTGAGGACTATGAATCACTTTTCCACCAAGTCAGTGGTGAAGTTGAGCGTCTGAATCTTCAGATCTATCAAGCGTAGAGCCTCCGACAATTTATCAATCTGTTTGCGCAGGGGCTTCACTTCAATGGTTGCCACTGTCTTAATCTCCGTGCGGGAATAGCGGTTATTGAGTTGTGATGCGCTGTTCGACAGGTTTCTCAGTATCTCCACCCTCATTTTC
>JAGADZ010000074.1 GCA_017613375.1 Bacteroidales bacterium
ATATACCGTCTTCAGCCTCCTGCCATCTCCTCGCACATCCAATTCCTTGCAAAGGGCTTCCACATACTCCCCATGCCCCGCCGTCTTGACTACTGAGTAAAATGCACAATAGCTGCATTTCCTATGACAATATGGTATATGAAGGTAAAGCAAATTGAAAATTGAAAAATGAAAATTAAAATTATCGCTGAACTTGAGACTTGAATCTTGAAACCCAATAATTAAAAAAGGCCTCATTAATGAGGCCTTTTTGGTAGCGGGGATGAGAATTGAACTCATGACCTCCGGGTTATGAATCCGACGCTCTAACCAGCTGAGCTACCCCGCCATGGTGATTTTAAATCAACGTATTAAGAGTAAAATAAACCATCTTTTCCGTTGTCAAAATCGGCTGCAAAAGTACACATTTTTTGAAACATGACAAAATTTTTTCAAAATAATGTTATCTTTGTATCGTCTAAGCAAATCCGCATTCTTATTTAAATAATTAAACGACAATGCTCTATGATGGACGAGAAAGACAAGAAAACTTATTCAAATTTTGAATACGACAGTGCTCTAAACGTGCAGGAAGGGGTCAACCAGCCCGAGCAAGTAAGCAATTTCTACCTGGAAAAAATGCGTCAGAAAAAGCACAACGAGCCCTCTGTCGAAGAGCTTGTAGACGGCATAATCCATGGCGACCGAGTGATGCTGTCGAGGGCCATAACCCTTGTCGAGAGCTCTCGTTTCGACCATCGCACCAAAGCCCAAGCTATCATAGAACAATGTCTCCCCTATTCCGGCAAGTCTGTGAGAGTCGGCATTACGGGAGTCCCCGGAGCCGGGAAAAGCACCACCATAGAGGCTTTAGGCAAGATGCTCACCGCCTTGAACCACAAGGTCGCTGTTCTTGCCATTGACCCAAGCAGCGAACGTTCCAAAGGCAGTATTCTCGGTGACAAAACAAGGATGGAAGAGCTTTCTACAGATCCCAACGCCTTCATCAGGCCTTCCCCTTCAGCAGGCTCTCTCGGCGGAGTGGCACGCAAGACCCGTGAAATAATAATGTTGTGCGAGGCGGCAGGATTCGACGTCGTCATTGTCGAGACCGTCGGTGTCGGCCAGTCCGAAGTCGCCGCACATTCGATGGTAGACTTCTTCCTGTTGCTTCAGCTTGCCAATACCGGTGACGAACTGCAAGGAATAAAACGCGGCATCATGGAGATGGCCGATATGATTGCAATAAACAAGAGCGACATAGACCAGACTAAATCTGAACTTGCGGCACAGCAATTCCGCAACGCCCTGCACCTCTTCCCCATGCCTGAATCGCAATGGACCGTGCCCGTCATTCTCTGTTCCGCCTACAGCAAAATGGGTCTACAGGAGATTTGGAACAACGTGATGGAATATGTAGCCTTTACCAAGAAGAACGGCTATTTTTATCATAAACGCACGCAACAGAACCTCCGCATACTTGACGAAACAATAGAAAACACGCTGAAGGACCGATTCTATAACACCCCAGGTATGGAAGAACGACTCAATCAGGCTCGCACGGACATATTAAATAATAAGATTAGTGCCTACGCCGCCGCCGAAGCCCTGTTAGAAAAAAAATAATTTTTTTCTTTCTATATTTCAATAATTTACCATTTATTCCATCAAAAAAACGAAAAAAAAATTTGGTGGAATAAATTTTTGTTGTACTTTTGCAGTGTACTAATCAACTAATACACTATATCAATACAACACACAACGAATTACAATTCAAAAATATAGATAAAAAAAATAGAATAATATCAAAACAAATTAAAAGCAAACAGAAACAAAAAACAATTAGGATTATGATAGAAATAAAGAATTTTTCATTTGCCTATGGCAAAACACAAGTTTTCGAAAACATCAATCTTCAGATGAAGAGCGGGGCAGTCTATGGACTGCTGGGCGAAAACGGAGTCGGAAAGACAACATTGTTAAAGAACATCTGTGGCCTTTTACGCCCGACGTCAGGAATCTGCACAGTTGACGAACATGTCAGTTTTGAACGCAAACCTGAATTTTTGCAATCCATTTTTATTCTGCCTGACGAGCTGCCGTTGCCTGACAGTGCCACGCCTGAACGTTTCTTTAATGAATTGGCGGTGTTCTATCCCAACCAAAGCGAGGAAATGTTCCGCCATTTAGCCTCGGAACTTAAGATAGAGCCCTCACGTAAATTCAAAGAGATGAGCTTTGGACAGCAGAAGAAATCCCTCTTGGCCTGTGCCCTGGCATTGAACACGGAGTATCTGCTTCTCGATGAACCCACCAACGGTCTTGACATTCCCTCGAAAGCCGACTTCCGCCGTATACTCAGCGAACGAATTGGCGAGAATCAAACCATTATCATCTCGACCCATCAGGTCAAGGATGTCGAAAATCTGATAGACCCTATTATCATTATTTCCAACAACAATGTTCTGCTAAACGCCTCTGTCGAAAAAATCACTGACAAACTCTACTTCGAATATGGCGGCCAGCAGCGTCCCGACGCTCTCTACAGTGAGATGATGCCTGGCGGTTATCTCAACGTATTGGTCAACAACGGCATGGGTGAGAGTCAGATAAACATTGAAGGACTGTTCAATGCAGTGCTTCGCAACCAGTCGACAATCAAAACATTGTTTTAAATCACTAAAATAAAAATAGAAGTTAAAAGGGAAATAAAAAAGGTCAAATGATTTGCATTGTCCACATTAACTCCCAAATTAATTCCCGATTAAAAACTTAAACTAAAATAAAAATACAATGAAAAATTTTGAATTAAACCGTTTCAAAAAAGTCGTTGTCCGCGACTTTCACAATACCTACTCACTGTTTGGCATGAGTATGCTGATAATTATGCTTATTCCTGCATTTGTCTGGCTTATGGGATTGGCAGTCAATGATGATGTTGTCGAGGTGTGGAACCGTCGTAATTTTATCAGTCTCGCAGTTTACATAACCGCAGCAATCTCGTCAATGAAGATTTACAACAGTTGCAACCTTGTAGGAAAAGGCAACTATTTTGCTTTGCTGCCGGCCTCGTTGTGCGAGAAATTCACCAGTATGGTACTCTACAGCTTCGTCGTATGTCCGCTCGTGGTCTTTGCCGGCTCTGTGGCTGTAGACACAATACTGACACTCCTGCCCTTTGGACCATACAAGGAATTCCTTTGGCAGTTGCCCGACTGGATGAAATCGATTGGCGATAACACATTTATCTTTCCTACAAGCATCGGCGGTTATGTTCTGTCAGCATTAAATATTTTTGCCGTGGCTGCGCTGTTTATGCTTGCCAACACCATCTTCAAGAAAAACAAGTTCATCAAGACCATCCTCTGGCTGATGCTCATCACTTTTGCATTGGTATTGATTATCGCCCCGATAGCAGGACACTTTGAATGGGGTTGGAACTGGATTGACAAGCTTGCCGAATGGTTTAAGGACAAGACAGAAGAACAAATAATACGTATCTACTATTGGAGTCACTTTGTGTTCAATGCAGTTGTAATCTTCTTCCTCTCGTTCTTCACATATCGCAGGCTTAAGAAAATGCAGTATTAAATGACAACCTTAACGTTAACTTTGACCTTAACCAGAGAATGAGTAAGTCAGTTAACGTTAAGGAGGTAATTAAAAATTTGAACAAATCATGGAAATATACACAATAGAAAACCATAAAGGTTTTGAATACAAACCGTTAGAAATTGTCAGCGGAAGCACGATACAGTCCAAGAATATGTTCAGCGACTTGGGACAGGGACTGAAAGGTATCGTCGGTGGTGAATTAAAGGCTTACACCGATATGATGGAGAAAGCCCGCGAGAAAGCCACGCAACGTATGATAAAGCAGGCCGAGAATATGAATGCCGATGCCGTAGTTGGTGTACGTTACGCCACATCGGCCATTATGGCACAGGCCGCCGAGGTGCTTGTCTACGGAACAGCAATAAAGTATAAGTAATTAATCGACCTTAACGTTAACCTTAACTTTAACTGACTGCCGCACATAACAGATGCAATAGCCTTTCATTCTGAGGTTAAAGGTATGCTTAGAGTTAAAATCAAGGTTAACGTCAAAGTTAAAGTTTTAGAATTATGG
This sequence comes from Bacteroidales bacterium, assembly GCA_017613375.1. Lineage (GTDB taxonomy): Bacteria > Bacteroidota > Bacteroidia > Bacteroidales > P3 > Colimorpha. The sequence goes on from JAGADZ010000074.1 coordinate 4,109, forward strand.
ACTTCAAGAAACAAAAACCAATATACCAGCAGATTGCCGACACACTATGCGAACGCATTGTTGCAGGCGAATGGAAAGGCGAAGAGCGCATACCGAGTGTGCGAGACATAGCCATCCAGCTCGGAGTGAACCCCAACACGGTGATGCGTACCTTCGAGTATCTTCAGGGAGCCGAAATCATCTATAACAAAAGAGGTGTTGGCTATTTTGTAGCTTCCGACGCGTCAGAGAAGATTCTCAAACTCCACCGAAAAGAATTTCTGGAAGAGGAGCTTCCCGTCTTCCTGCAGAAGATGAAGATGTTAGGCTTGTCTTTGGATGACATTGCAAAGATGAACTAAAAAAAAAACACATTGTCTGTAAGATTTAGCCAATCTCAAACGATATATATAAAATATCAAATGATGAAAGAAGTAATAATAAAGACAATATGCCTTGTGACGGCATTGGTATGTCTTGGATTGTCAGCAAATGCACAGCACCAAGTAAAAGGCACCATTGCAGACTCCCAGAACGATGAAGCATTGATTTATGTGAACTGTGTGCTATTGAAGGCCGAGGACAGCACTTTCGCCTACGGCACCACAAGTGACGACAAAGGAGTATTCACTTTCAAAAAAGTCGCCGACGGAGATTATCTGCTACGCGTAAATTATGTAGGTTACCAAAGCCACTGGCAGACGGTTAATGTTGGAGGCGATGTGACGTTAGGACGTATCAGTCTCTCGAAAGCAGCAACGATGCTCAGTACTGTGACCGTAACAGCACAGCGGCCTCTCTATACCGTCGAGGGTGAGAAACAACTCTATAATGTAACCGAAGACCCCAGTGTACAGACTGGCACCATGAGCGACGTACTGCAGAACGCACCCGGCGTTGAGGTGGATGCCGAAGGCAATATCACCCTGCGTGGAACGACGGCTGTCGAGATTTGGATTAACGACCGTCCGTCGCACATGAACGAGGAGGCTTTGAAGCAGTATATCAAACAGCTGCCCGCCAACGCCATCGACCGTGTCGAGGTCATCACCAACCCTTCGGCACGCTACAGCAGCAAAGGCGCCGTTATCAATATCATCACCAACCAGAAAGTGAAACGCAACGAGCTGCTCTGCGTGGGTGTGAGAGCCACTACCACGCCGGCTGTAGCACCCTGGCTGAGCTATGTGTGGGCCAACGAGAAAGTGGACTTTAATATATATGTCAATGGCATCTATGGCAACAATGATATGGCATCGGACGGCACCACCACACTTTTTGACGCCAATGGCGACACCAGTCGTTTCATGCAATACAACAACAAGAACAAAATGCCTTTCGAGGGCGGCTATGCCGGAATCAATGCCAACTGGAAGATTGACAGTGCGCGTAACCTTTCGGTTTGGGCTGGTTTTTATCCCTACTGGGACCAGAACTCGTTCTACAACGACTATCAGTATTTTGAATACAATCCTACCCGTGTCGACCTTGGCTATCGCGACACCACATTGAACCACGGGTTCAGCCACGGTGCCTATGGAGGACTTTGGTATGAGCATCTCTATGATACCACAGGTCGCAAACTGAGTGTCACCTTCAACGGCAATTATTGGGCCAACGGTGGCTATTCGGACGACACCCGCGACTTCTATTCCGCCTCGCTGACTGATTTCAAACGACACTTGGAGGGCAGCATGCTTAACGGCAATGCTGAGATGGGCGTGAACTACACTCTGCCGCTGAAGAACAACTACACCATTGAGGTTGGTGCCGAATTAGGCTATGCCTACTCTTATGACAATGAGCAACTTGACAGCCTACTACCTTCGGGCGGCTGGAGCAATATGCCTTATCGTTCGTATGTGGTACATGGTATGTCAATAGAACCCAATGCATATATGACCGTGCAGAAACGTTGGGGTGGGTTCATAACAAAGCTGGGGTTGCGGTTTGAGAACGACTTCAATAGTGGAATCATTGAACACAATGTCATTGGCGACCAGGAACGCTTTGATAAATCGTTCCCAGGCCTCGTACCAAGCATTCACCTGAGCTACCAGACCAAGAACTTCGAGAGCTACAGTCTCAGCTATACCCGTCGATTCTCATACGATGAAGACATGTCCAGATATTTACTCTTCCGCATGTATGAAGATTACAGTTTTGCCACAGGCAACCCCAATCTGCTGTTGAGCTACAGTCACAACCTCGAGGCAGCTTTCAACAAGTACATCATGGGGTTCGGCAATGTGAATATCAGTGCTTATTATCGCGCCAATACTAACGAGATAGGCACGATGACCGCCGCTACCTACGATCCGGTTTTAGGTCCCTATCTGGTCAACTACAGCTATCCCGTCAACATCGGTTCCAGCCACACCGAGGGCATCGAAGCCAACATTACCTATCGCCCGACAGGTTTCCTCAACGTGCGTTTCAACGCTTCCCTGTTCAACTATGGATACAACTACAACGATTTCAGCGACAACAAGGTCAGCTGCATGTTCCGTATAAACGTATGGGCCAAACTTTGGAACAGGCTTGAGGTCTTTGCCAACGGCAGTTACATTTCGCCGCGTTTAGGACTCTACAGCCTCACCAATGCCAATAAACGCTTTGACTTTGGATGCAGCAGCGACTTCTTCGACAGAAAGATGAGCGTCTATCTGAATGTCAGCGACATCTTCGGCTGGAGCGAATGGGGCAGCAACACCACGGCACCGCAGTACCAGACCACGGGCTCCAACCGCTTCAACTCACGCTTTGTCAGCCTCGGCTTGACGTTCCGCTTCGGCAAGATGGAGTTGGAAAGCAAGGCTCGTCAGGGTGCTTCTGATTCACCGATGGGTAAATCGTAGTAAAGGTTAAAGTTTATAGCTTAAAGGTTATAGTTCAAGAACTATTAATTGTTTACAATCAGAGTATTAAAATCCTCTTTCATTACTACTTTGACCTGCAAGCTTGATGAGAGAACCTATTTATTAATCAAGACGTAATTGAGTTTTGTATAAAAAAAAGATGCCTCGCGGCATCTTTTTTTTTATGGTAGGACCTACCCTATTTCCTTCGCAGGGTGATGAAGGGTATAAGAATCTCCTCCATGGAGATTCCTCCATGCTGGAATGTGTTCATGTAGTACTGTACATACTGGTTATAGTTGTTGGGATAGGCAAAGAAATCGCTGTTGTGGGCGAAGATATATGGTGATGTAATATAACGCTTTGGCAGGAAGATGCGACGCGGCTCCTTGACCTCGAAGAGCTGTTTGGGGTTATAGTCAAGCAGACGTCCCTGTTTGTATCTGAGATTGACTGAGATATCCCGGTCGCCCTTCACGCGGACAGGATTGTCTATTCGTACAGAGCCGTGGTCGGTGGTGATGACCACATTGACATCATGCTCAGAGAGGAATTTGATAACATCCAGAAGTGGCGAATGCTCCATCCACGACAGAGTCACCGAGCGGTAAGCCTTCTCGTCTTCGGCAAGTTCGCGGACGATATTGGAATCCGTGCGTGCATGAGAGAGCATGTCTATGAAATTATAGATGATAACATTCAGCTTGGTATTCATCAGGTTCGGCAGACTGTCGAGGAGTTTCTTACCATACTGGATATTAAGAATCTTGTTATAGCTGTGCTTGATATTGAACCCATGACGGCGCAAGTTTTCGCCGAGGAGTTCGCTCTCGTACTGGTTTTTGAAACCCTCCTCGTCTTCGTTGACCCAGTACTGTGGAAATTTGCGTTCTATCTCCGCCGGCATAAGGCCTGAGAACATGGCATTACGGGCGAACTGTGTCGTAGTGGGGATTATGCTGTAGAAGATGTCGTCGGCATCCACCCTCAGATACTGTTCGAAAAGAGGTTGTATGTATTTCCACTGGTCGTATCGGAAATTGTCGATAACTATGAGGAATGTAGGCTTTTCATCCTCGAGCAAGGGGAACAGTTTCTCTCGCAGTACAGTTGGCGACATGAGAGGTTTGTCGTGAGCGTCCTCCAACCAATCGATATAATTGCGTTCGTAGAATTTGCAGAAAAGCTGGTTGGCCTCCGACTTCTGCGACTTGAATATCTCATGGATATTCTGGTCCTGAGTGCTGGCAAGTTCTATATCCCAGTAAACAAGTTTCTTATAAAGCTCCACCCATTCGTCGGCATTCCTGGTGTCCATAAGCTTCATACTTATCTCACGGAACTGCTGCTGGTAGGAGAAAGTGGATTTCTCGCTCACCAGACGGCGTGCCTCGGTATGTTTCTTTACAGAAAGCAGTATCTGATTGGGATTCACCGGCTTAATAAGATAGTCCGATATTTTGCCACCGAGAGCCTCATCCATGATATGCTCTTCCTCGCTCTTGGTAATCATTATCACGGGGATATGGGGATGGCGGCTCTTTATCTCCGAAAGGGTGTCCAATCCGCTCAATCCCGGCATATTCTCATCGAGAAAGACCAAATCCACGTCGTTCTCCTCAAGTTCGTCGAGAGCCTCAGAGCCTGATGTTACGGGAATAACGGTGTATCCCCTGTCTTCGAGGAAAAGGATGTGTGGTTTCAGGAGGTCTATTTCGTCATCCGCCCAAAGAATGCTGATTTTATCCATAAAAAAGTCTTATTTTTCTATTACAGGAGTCACTTTCTTTCAACGCACATATAACGTATTTTTATTTTTTTTCGTATATTTGGACTTTCTTTTTGTTGGCACCTTAACAGGCTACCTGTCTGAATGAAAAAAAGATAAACAGACAAATGTTATTGACCGAACTCTATAAAAACTCCAACCTGGTGGATATGCTGTGCGAAAAACTTTGTACGGCACAGCCCCGCATCCACCTCAACGGTCTCACAGGAAGTCTCCCCGCCGTCATAGGTGCCTCTGTGGCGGAACGTTTCAGCCAGAGCAATTTCATATTCATCGTCACATCGAAAGAGGATGCATTCTATCTGCAAAACGACCTTGAGACCCTTCTCGGTGACGAGGGGCTCGATGCCGACAAAAAACAGGTGCTCCTTTTCCCCACCACATACCGCAAGCCCTACCAGACAGAAGAGACCGACAATGCCAATGTGCTGATGCGGTCGCAGGTGGTGAAACAGCTGAACTCAGGCCGTCGGCTTGTGGTCATCACCTACCCCGAAGCACTCTCTGAAAAAGTCGTATCATCTAAAACACTGACAAAGAACACGCTGCAGATATCAAAAGGCAGCCGTCTTGACATGGATTTCGTCATTGACGTACTTCAGGACTACGATTTCGAGCGTGTCGATTTCGTCGTGCAACCAGGCCAGTATGCTGTCCGAGGCGGTATCATAGACCTCTTCTCTTTTGCCAACGAGCATCCGTTCCGTATAGAGTTCTACGACGACACCATCGACTCTATCCGCAGTTTCGACCCTGTCACCCAACTCTCGATTCGTCATCTCGACACCGTCAATATCATCCCCGACCTCGAGAGCCGCCAACAAACGGCCAGCTCTGTCGAGGAACGTGTCAATCTACTACACTACTTTGGAAGCGACGACATCGTATGGTCCCACGCCCTGATGTATGTCAGCGAAACCCTTGAGAAACAACTTGCAGCAGCACGCACCGAATACGATAAAATAGCCGCCGACAAGGAGAAAGGCATCCTCCGTCTCTCGAAAAGCAAACCCGAAGAGCTCTGCTCCTCTGCCAACGAGTTCCTTAAAGAGCTCATCCGATGCAGAGTCGTAGAGTCCGGCAACAGCTCTTTCTTCAGTACGGCGATTCCATTGGATTTCCATAGCGAGCCACAGCCTCATTTCAACAAACAGTTTGAGTTGCTCAAACAGTCCCTCAACGACTACAGCGACAAAGGCTACCGTCTTTTTGTCTCCACCACCAGCCAGCAGCAGCACAAACGCCTCGACAAGATATTCGTCGAGAGCAATATGGAATCCATGGCCCAGAATGTCACCTATCTTGACTATTCGCTACGGCACGGCTTTATCGACCACGATGAAAAGGTTCTCTGCTATACCGACCACGAAATCTTCGAACGCTACCACAAATATACCGTCCACGACCTCCAGCAGAATCGCGAAGCACTGACCCTCAAGGAGCTCTTCGAACTTAAACCCGGCGACTACGTCACCCATATCGACTACGGTGTAGGCCGTTTCTCTGGACTTGAGAAGATAGAAAACAACGGAAAGCAACAGGAGGTTATCCGTCTCGTTTACAAGAACAACGACACACTATATATCAGCATCCACGGTCTGCACAAGATAAGCCGCTACGTCGGCAAGGAAGGTGTGGCTCCGACCATGAACCGTCTGGGGAGCAACACGTGGCAGGTGTTGAAGCAGAAAACCAAGAAGCAGGTAAAAGACATCGCCAAAGACCTAATAACCCTCTACGCCAAAAGGAAAGCCTCCCCAGGCTTTTCTTTCAGTCCCGACTCCTATCTCCAGAGCGAACTTGAGGCCTCATTCATGTATGAGGACACTCCCGACCAACTCAAGGCCACCATCGATGTCAAGGGCGACATGGAATCCCGCCACCCTATGGACCGTCTCGTATGCGGCGACGTCGGTTTCGGCAAGACAGAAGTTGCCATCCGTGCCGCATTCAAGGCAGTATGCGACTCCAAGCAGGTCGCCGTTCTCGTTCCCTCGACAATACTTGCCTTCCAGCACTACAACACCTTCAGCGAAAGGCTCAAAGGCTTGCCTGTAAATATCGAATACCTGAACCGTTTCCGCTCCACAAAGGAGAAGAACCAGATTTACAAAGATGTAGAAAACGGAAAGACCGACATACTGATAGGGACCCATGCCATCACCAACAGCAAGCTTAAATTCAAAGACTTGGGATTGCTCATCATCGATGAAGAGCAGAAATTCGGTGTCAGCGTGAAAGAGAAAATCAAACAGATGCGTGCCAATGTCGATGTCCTGACTCTGACAGCGACACCTATCCCCCGCACACTCCAGTTCTCTCTCATGGGGGCACGCGATCTCAGCGTCATCCAGACCCCTCCGCCGAACCGTCAGCCTATACAGACAGAGCTCATCACCTTCAACGAGGAGACGATACGCGATGCTGTCAATTTCGAGCTTTCACGTGACGGGCAGGTCTTCTTCATCAGCAACCGTGTCGAGAATCTGCCTGAGATGGCCGGTCTCGTGAGCCGCCTCGTCCCCGATGCCCGTGTCGCAATAGCCCACGGCCAGATGGAGGGCAAACAGGTTGAAGAGACCATGATGCGTTTCATAGAAGGCGATATCGACGTCCTCGTCGCCACGGCAATCATCGAGAACGGGCTTGACATACCGAACGCCAACACCATGATTATCAACAACGCACAGCAGTTCGGCCTCAGCGACCTGCACCAGATGCGCGGACGTGTAGGCAGAAGCAACCGCAAAGCATTTTGCTACATGATAATACCATCGTACAGCATACTCACCGACGAAGCACAGAAACGTCTGCGTGCCATTGAGGAATTCTCTTCCATCGGCAGCGGTTTCAATATAGCCATGCGAGACCTCGACATCCGCGGTGCCGGAAACATCCTCGGAGCAGAGCAGAGCGGCTTCATCAGCGAGATAGGCTACGACATGTATCACAAAATCCTCAACGAAGCCATTGAAGAGCTGAAAGAGAGCGATTTCAAGGAACTTTTCTCACAAGAAGCCGCAGAGTCGAAAGAGTTTGTCAAAGAGTGCGTCATTGAGACCGACCTCGAGGTGCTGATACCCGACGACTATGTCTCCAACATCAGTGAAAGGCTGCAGCTCTACAAAGAGCTTAATGAGCTGAGTACTGAAAGTGAGCTCGACAGCTATTGCGAACGGATGATTGACCGTTTCGGACCAATACCAAAAGCGACGCAGGAACTGATAAAAACAATAACACTGCGTCGTATGGCCAAAGATTTTGGTATAGAAAAACTCGTGCTGAAGCAGGGGAAGATGGTATGCCACTTCGTAAGCAACCAAGACAACCCCTTCTACAAATCTGAAAATTTCATGAAAATGATACAGTACGCACAACAGTATCCACGCAGCGTGCATCTGAGAGAAACTACGGAACGTCTGTCGCTTGTATGCGACAACGTGACCTCAATCCAGTACGCCATCGACAAAATGCGAACCATGATTAATTAACCGAAATGTTAATTTTTTTATTAATTTGAAAAAAAATCATATTTTTGCATATTAATATATCACGTAACAGGTTTGTTGTTTTATTTGTAACAATTTAAGAATTATATAGTTAATACATCATATGGAAGTAGCCATTACACGTCTCTTCGACCTTCTTGACCATCTCGTCGTGAACCATCCCAAAGACGACCTCCTCGCTGGCAAAGTCAATGGAGAATGGATTAAATACAGTTCACACGACTACTACAAATATTCTCATTTCATAGCCTACGGCCTTATGGAACTCGGCGTCCAGCCTGGCGACCGCGTCATCACCATATCCAACAACTGCCCTGAATGGAACTTCATCGACATGGCCCTGGCCCTCACCGGAGCCATCCATGTGCCCGTCTACCCCACCCTCTCGACAGAGAACTATCTCCATATCTTCAGACACTCTGGGGCGAAGCTCCTTCTTGTCAGCAGCAACCTCTTGCTACGACGTATCAAACCGGCCCTCTCGCAACTCGAAAATCCTCCACAGGTATACACTCTTGCCAATATCGAAGGCTATCCAAGAACTCTCGAAATACTGAAACTCGGCATCGCCAGCCGCGAAAAACTTCTGCCGGAACTCGAGAAACGCAAAGAAAGCATCAAACCCGACGACTGGCTCACGCTTGTCTATACCAGCGGTACCACCGGCGACCCCAAAGGTGTCATGCTGTCGCACCGCAATATCTGCTCCAACTTCCTCGCCCACGCAAAAGTCAACCCCATGACTTCTGACACACGCATCCTCTCCTTCCTTCCACTGAACCATGTCTTCGAACGTTCGGTGAACTACCACTTCCAATATCTCGGTGTCAGCATCTACTATGCCGAGAGCATGGGTACTCTGCAACAGAATATGCAGGAGATTGGATGCGGCGGATTCTGTGCCGTGCCGCGAGTCCTTGAGCTGTTCTACGACAAGCTCTACGCCGCAGGCAAAGACTTCCGAGGTGTTAAAAAGTTCATCTATTTCCGTGCTTTCAAGCATGGAACACGCTTTGACACAGGCATTATCAAGAAAATGTCCATCTGGTTCCAGATAATGCAGAGATTTTACGACTACATGGTATATCGGAAATGGCGTGAGAAATTCGGTGGGAAACGCATGATTGTCATCAGCGGAGGCAGCAGCATCCCCGAACGTCTCGTGCGTCTCTTCAGCGCTGCAGGCATAAATATCTACGAGGGCTACGGCTTGTCGGAGACCTCTCCTGTCATCGCTGTCAACAACCCCATGGACGGATATGTACGTTTCGGCACGGTAGGTCCCATCCTCAGCGGCACCGAGATGAAATTCGCCGAAGACGGCGAGATTCTGACACGAGGGCCACATGTGATGATGGGTTATTACAAAGACCCCGAATATACCAAGCAGGTCATCGACGAGGATGGTTGGTTCCATACCGGCGACATCGGCAAACTCATAGCGAACCGATACCTCAAAATCACCGACCGCAAGAAAGACATCTTCAAACTCTCCGCGGGAAAATATGTAGCTCCTCAAGTTATTGAAAACAAGTTGCGTGAATCCGAATATATAGACCAAATAATGGTCGTGGGAGAACATCAGAAGATGGCAGCGGCTATTATTTCGCCGAACTTCAACACCCTGCACTACTGGGCTCTCAAGCACCATCTGCACTACCGCGACAACAACCAGCTCATCTCCATGCCTCAGGTCAACCAGAAGATTCAGGAAGTCATCGATTTGTACAACAAAGACTTTGCGCCTCACGAGCAGATAAAGAAATTCCGCCTTGTAAGCGAGGAGTGGAACACGACGAACGGGTTGCTCTCTCCCACCCTTAAACTGCGTCGCAACATCCTACAAGACAAATACAAAGACATCATCCTTGATATTTTCGGCAACCAAAACGAACAAAAATCAGGTCTGTTGTCAGGATTCATGGGTATAGAACTGCCCTCTATCAAACTCCCCTTCCGTGGAAATTAAACTGTTCGAACAGTCATACATTCATACAATTAAACGAACGCAAAGAGGCTCTTTGGAAAAAAAATTTGCCCACTACAAAAAAATGTAGTACTTTTGCAGCCGTTTTTCACGAAAAACAGGATTGTCCTATGGTGTAATGGTAGCACATCAGATTTTGGTTCTGCTTGTCTAGGTTCGAATCCTGGTAGGACAACTAAGAGCACCCCAACGAGGGTGCTTTTTTTTGTTATTTTATACTGTACAGTATATAATAATATAAAAAAAAGTATATTTGCATAATTAATTGCTATTGACATCAAGCGGTATTATATTATTTTACAAATATTTATATTCTTATTAAGAAACAAAACATTATTAATATGAGAAAAGTCATATCACTATTCTGTGCTTTATTTGTAATGACGTTTGCTTATTCACAACGTATTTTTGCAACATTGCAACATGAGGGCAACGTGTCGGTATATTATGGGCAATATGCACTGTCACAGGCACATTCTGCCGCTGTTGCTGGCGACATCATTACTTTATCACCGGGAATGTTCAACGCTGTCAACATAACCAAAAACATAACAATTCGCGGTGCCGGTATGTTTGCTGACACTGCTGCAGGCACCACACCGACATATATCTCGGGCCAATTTTATATGAGGGCACCTGAGGATGCAGCTCATTTCCTGACAATGGAGGGATTGTATTTCATGAACGATGTAAAATTTGACACGTTGTACAATCCTCAATTCAGCAAATGTTTATTTCACACAACTTTAAAACATTATGATACATATTCATCTTCATCATATATGAACAACGCTGTTATTGTTAATTGCATAGTAACAAACTGGTTCAATGCTAATTATAACAGCAGATGGTACGCTACGGGTACTGTTTTTCAGAACAGTGTAATAATCAGTTATAATGGCAGCAATATTGGAAGCCCCGACATATTAACAAATTGCATAGTAAATTTTGGAGCACCGTATAATGCTGACACAAAAACGATAAATAACTGCATACTATTTTATTATACAAATTCGTCTTCGTCAGGCTCAGCAGACGACGCCATTACAAGTTGGTACTCTATTGGGATTACTAGTGGCGGCAATTATTTTCATTCATCGATGCTCACCACTCACAATCTATACAATTACAATAGTTTCAGTGCCGTTTTTAAGTACTTCAACGGCACCTATAACGAGGGCACAAGTTTTGAGTTACAGGATTCTATAGCCACCACCAGACTTGGGAACGACGGTACGCAAATTGGCATATATGGCGGTGCCCATCCTTTCAACCCACGTGTGGCAAATTACAAAATCACAGTCCCCTCAGAGTCAAATCCTTCAGGACAGTTGCCTGTCACAATCCAAGCTATCGGAGATTAACATAGCATAAGAAATATCTTATGAGGAAACCGTTAATCTACATACTGTTTTGTATAATTGGCTATATGGTGCAAGCACAAACACCATATAGCTGCCGGTATTGGTTTGACAACGACTATTCAAACCATAGCATATCGACATCAACCACGCCGTCATGGAACGTGAATGTCAATGTCAACGCTCTGAACGAAGGATTTCATACACTGTATCTACAGATTACAGAGCCTACAGGAGAACTTGATATTCCACAAAGCCATATCTTCTATAAACCTGCATTTACAAACAGTACTGACATATACCAATGCTGGATTGACCAAAACCACACCAATCTGCAGTCTGGCACAGTGGGTTCCGGCTTCACACTCAACGTGGCATCTTTGAGCGAAGGGTTCCACTCTGTTTTTGTTCGTATCGGAGAAGGGGCGACGATGCAACTGCAGAGCTTTATCTTCTACAAGCCATCCAATACAATCGGCAGTGATGCATACCAATGCTGGTTTGACCAGGACCGCTCCATTATGCAGAGCGGCATTGTGGGATCAGGCTTCTCTCTCGATGTATCGTCTATGTCTGAAGGATTCCATACCGTGTATGTACGTATCGGAGAGGACACAAAAGAACAGGTACAGAGCTTTATCTTCTACAAGCCGGCAATACCAAGCAGTACCGACATCTACCAATGCTGGTTCGACCAGAACCACTCCAATATGCAGAGCGGCATGGTAGGTTCAGGCTTTTCGCTCGATGTGTCGTCACTGTCGGAAGGATTCCATACCGTATATGTACGTATCGGTGAGGGCACAGCTGCACAGATTAAAAGCTATATCTTCTACAAACCGCCAGAAGATTGTAACGAATATGTTTATTGGTTTGACAACAATACCGACAATCCTGTCAGCGGCACATTGGCTGGGAGTTCTCTGCTAATCGATGTAAACCACCTAAGCATAGGCGACCACGACCTGAACATAAGAATTTGCGAATACGGGGTAACTAAACAGCAAAGTTTTTCTTTCTACAAATCATGTCCAGACATCTCTGTAGTAGACAGCAAAGAGGCCTGCGACAGCCTGACTTGGAACGGAATAACATATTATTCATCCACTAACACGCCGACATTCACGACAACAACTTCTGATGGATGTGACAGCACCACAACACTGCATCTTACCATTAATAACAGTACCACCGACACAATAACAAAACGTATCTTTGTCGACAGTCTGCCGTACACCGTCAACAGTGTCAACTATAATAGTACAGGAGTTTATACACAGCATCTTACCAACGCCGTTGGCTGTGACAGCCTGTTGATTATTGATCTCGCCGTCTCTCTTCACAGCCTCAATGACACCGTGACGACAACTCCAGGGACTCCTATCACAATATCTCCGACACTGAACGACACCATAAACTGCGACAGCCCAACTGTTACAATAATAACACAGCCTCTCAACGGTTCAATCGGCACGGGTAGTAACGAGGGTACAGGCGATAACGACTCTCTTTTTTGGACCCCACCTAACGGACCTCAATACAGCGGTGGCGGCAATACCATTCCAAAGATCATATATACACCAAACGGGATAGGGCGCGACAGCATACAAATTGTTGTTGCATGTGACAGTCTGAACAGAGACACCTCTTGGATTTACATTCTTACAAGACCGCTGCCAGACAATATTGTAAACGCCACCTGTACATTCCCGCCTGACAGCAATGCCTTCGAAATGGTGGAGAGATACGCCTGTCCCGGTGTCAACAGCATGACAACGCCAATGGTGGCGGATATGGACGGTGACGGCTTCCCTGAAATCATCGCCTGCAATAATACAAGCAGTTCACCTTGGTATTCCTCAAACCTGCTTGTTTTCGACGGGCGTACCGGTACACTCAAGAAAACCATCCTTACACCCGAGTACGTGACCCACGGCCAATGTATTTCCATCGCCGATGTCGACAACGACGGCCAAGCCGAGATATTCCTGCTTGACCGCTCAGGATATGTGATGTGCTATAACTATAGCGGAGTAAGAAGATGGCTGAGCGACGGGTCGGTAAGTTATAATTTCCTGCTTTCTGTAGCTGACATTATGGGTGACGGCACACCTGAGCTTGTCTGTGGCGACCATATCTACAATGCCGTCAACGGGACCCTGCTGCTGCAGGGGTCGACGGCAGAGACCGGCAGAGGATTCGCAGCGCCACATGGCTACAGCGCTTCATATTACATTCCATACTACATGTACGCCCTCGCCGACATCGACAACGACGGAACTCTTGAGTTATGTGCCGGCAACACCGTATACAAAATCAATATCACCAACCATAGCGGCACCACCGGAAACAGCTGGACCTCGCTCCGGCAAGCCAACAACAACGCCTCCATAACAAACTACGACGGACAGACTTTTATCACTGACTTCGACGGCGACGGCGATATGGACATCTGCGTCATCGGGACGACCCATGCCTTGGCGCAATATCCTTATGTGTCTTCACATACCATTTTCCCATATGTCTGGGACGGACAGACATCAGAAATCATAGCTTATAACAGTCTTTCCGTAGGAAATCAATATGGTGCTTCTATACCTTTCAGCGGAGACCTCGACGGTAATGGGAAGCCTGAAATTGTCTTCTCAGTGTGCAATATAGGCATGAATGTCTACACATTCGACAACAGTCAGCCTGGTAATATGCGGCTCATGCACAGCCATGCTCCTTTCGGGGAGACATCAGGATTCACCGTGTTTGACTTCAACCAGGACGGCCACAACGAGATAGTCTATCGAGGAACCACCAATATGTTCATTGTCGACGGCACCACCCTCGACACCCTCTGTACTCCCATCACATCGTATTCCGGAACAATTGCTGAATATCCTGTAGTGGCTGACGTTGATGGCGACGGTCATGCCGAGATAGTTGTTGCACGTGCCTACAATCCATGGCCTAGTTCAAGTTCCGAAGGGTATATCTCAGTGTATGGTAGCAGCACGCCGGGCGTCTGGAGTTCGGCACGCAAAGTATGGAACCAATGGGCTTACAGCGTGGTCAATATCAATGAAGACCTCACCGTGCCACGCTACCGTTTCAACGTTTCCACACGTTTCAGCAACGGCACGAAACCCTTCAACGGATTCCTTCATCAAGTGCCCTACCTCGACCTCAACGGCAATATGTTCAACCCTGTGGCTGACATTGTTGCCGACTCGGTATCTGGACAGCTTGTCGGCGACAGCATAGAACTCACCATCCACTACCAAAACCAAGGCGACATAGCACTGCAGGCTCCATTTGGAATAACAGTATACAGGAACAGCTACCGCAACACC
>JAGADZ010000075.1 GCA_017613375.1 Bacteroidales bacterium
AGTTGTCCGACGTATTTGCGGGATCCTGACTTGCCACCACACCAGTGATTGGCAGAGGATAGGCAACCAGGAGCTTCGGGTCGGTGACAGGCTGCTCGGTCAGTCCAGCCAGCACGGTGGCATCAATCTCGACCTTGATGTTGTCGATGATGAACTCCGTGGCCACCTTGTTTTTGGCCAGTTGGATGTAGATGGTCTGGAAATTCAGCAACCAATCGCCCTGGTCGCTCTTCTCGCCGTTGCAGTCGGCAGGCACTGTGTACTCCGCTTCGTAGTGCTGCCATTTGTTGACGTTGTCCTCGGTGGTTTCAAAGTAGGGAGCAGGCCAACCGCCGAGCGTCCACCAGACGTACTGACCCGGCTCGTTAGAAATCTGGAATCCGAATGAGCAGTCTGTTTCATCATTGTATTGGTCTTCCCTGACGGCCGCCTTGTCGGACTTGTAGTCGAACGATAGTCTGTACTGCGTGCCAGCAGGCAGCTCGTAAGGCAGACGGATGTCGAACTGCGTTTCATAGCCAGCACTCTCTTCGCCTGTCGACTGCACCTTGATGGCCCTGGAGCCGTTCACGCCGATGCCGTCGGTGATGCGGGCGAGGAAAATACCTGTCCTACTCTGTTCCTGCATGTAGAAGCACGACACGTCGGTGCCCTCCATGTCGCTGTTCTTGACGATGTTCGTCCACGTTTGCGCCCATGCGCTGGTTACCGTCAGGCAGAGCAGGGCGAGAATTGATAGTACTTTTCTTTTTCTCATAATTGTTACTGTTTTAAATTGTTATTGATATAAAAAAACTTTGTTGTTGAGTCATAGATAAAAAACACAGGGGCTTTCCTTGCTAAAATGCATGGAAAGCCTTATATTTACGCGGGTGCGCGCAATTTAATAATGTATAAGCTATTGTAGGTGAGTCCCTGAGAGAGAGAGAGAGAGAGAAGAGGTTTTCGTTATTGTTTTCATTGTTTTCTTTGTTTTGTAACTTCGGTTGCAAAGATAATCATTTTCCAAAAGCCCTGCAAGAAAACCTATGCACGCATTTGGTCCCCCTACCAAATACGTGCGTTAAAAAAACAAAAACGCCGCAATCACCTTTTGGGAGCCCCGTCGTCAACGCTATCACGACACCCCCCACCGAGAAACAAAAATTCCGTCCGCTGAAAATTTATTTTCGTCCGCTAAAAAATAATTTCTGTCCGGAGTAACGAAAAGCAACCCTAGAGTATGCGGCCCCCAGCCCGAATCTGCCAACATGCCGTCTAACATATAATTCTCTGACAAGCAGAGTGGCGTTGCTATGCATTCGTGGGTAATTCATGGAAATTTGTGTTAAAAATAGAAAGAACTTTCAGAAAATTGTTGTATCTTTGCATCGTGGAATCAATAAAAAACGCAAGAAGATATGGAAACAAAAACCGTAAAACGTCGCACGACACACCCGATGAGCTACTATCGCGAGATGGTGAAGGACATGGACGACAGCCAGAAGCTGGAGTTGGTGACAATACTTATCGAGAGTGTTAAGCCCGCAGTGGCCAATGCTAAGGAGACCGACGACGAGGAATACTCTTTGCGTCCCTTCACCATGGAGGAACTGAACGCGAGGATTGACCAGGCCGAGGCTGAGATTGCCGCTGGATTGGGAACACCTCATGAAGAGGTGATGCGCGAATGGGACGAGGAGATAGAGCGCTGGGAGCAGGAAGAATTGGAAATGGCTGAAGCAAGATGAAGGTTTTCGTTAAGCCAAATGACCAAAGCAAAACTTGTTTTGGGTTTGGCATGGCGAGAAAACGTGCATGAATATGAAAGCTATCTGGCAAAAATCGGCGAAAGCTGGCAGACGGCAAGTCGCCGCATACATTCGCAAGGAGTTTGGAGTAAAACGTGCTAAGAGGTTCCGGCAGGAGGTTGACGACACGGTCAACCAGCTCTTGCGCAGTCCGGGCATTGGGCAGATCGACCCACTCTACGCTGACCGCCCGCTGACCTACCGTAGCGTCATTATCAACGGCCTGAACAAGATGGTGTACCGCATCGACGGTGACATCATTTACATTGTTGATTTCTGGGACACCCGCCGCGAGCCTGTCAATCAGGCAAGACAGACAGAGTAACCATGACATTCCCCTAAAGAAATATCCGCCGAGATTCCTTTTTTGATGGAATTTCGGCGATTATACAATTTGGAAAACAAAATTTGGTACTTTCATTTTATTATCGTATCTTTGCAGCGATGTTTGAGAAGGAGATTAAAGAATACGAGGACATCCGAAAGGAATATCAGCAGAAGATAGCCGACAGGATGGGGAAGAAGGAGTGGATGGAATACAATGAAATTCTGTTCTCCGCTCACTCTTGTGCCATCGAGGGCAACTCGTTTACTGTTGATGATACGCGGATTCTTCGCGAACAGGGAATGGCGATGATTCCCGTAGGTCGTTCTTTGCTTGAGTGCACAGAGATGGCAGACCATTTCCGTGCCTTCGACTATATGGTGAGTCATTTGGATATCCCCTTCGATGAGCCCTTATTAAAAGAGGTCAACCGCTTGGTGACTGAGCACACACTCAGCTATCGAGCACCTGACGGCATCGCTGGCGAATACACCACAGAGGATATGGCTGCTGGTGATACCGTTTTTGGAGATCACGAAACGCTGATTGCACGTGTGCCCAGTCTGATGGCCTCAACGCAAAAGGCTCTCGATGAAGGACAACATCCGATGATTGTCGCTGCCAAATGGCACGGCTATTACGAATATCTGCATCCGTTCCGCGATGGTAATGGCAGGACTGGTCGATTGCTCTCAAATTTTATCCTGCTACGAGCCGGGCATCCCTTGCTGATCATTAAACTCGAGGACCGTTCAGAATACATTTCGGCTCTTAAGATGATCAGGACAGAAGGTACAGACGAGCATCTCGTAGCTTTCTTCTTCAAGACAGCCATCAATCGCATGGAGAGCGAACTGGCTCAGAAACGAAAGAAGACCTTGCCCACGATGTTCTTTTAAGATCGGGGAGTGAGGCGCCTTGTAACAGGGCGCGAGACAGCATGTTGTCAGATTCGGGC
>JAGADZ010000004.1 GCA_017613375.1 Bacteroidales bacterium
AGACTACCGTGGTCGCTATTTTGACCTGCGTAAATACATAGACCCCTCCACAGGTTTTATCTCCAAGAAGAGCAAAGGTGCCCTTACGGTGAAATCGCAGGAACTCCCTGGTCTGTGGAATGGCGCCATGGCAGAATGGACCACTCTGTTCGTAGAGGTTCCTTTGGCAACATTCAACCCTGTAAAAACCGTCAACGACCTATTGCGAAAAGAACATCTTGAAGGTTAATCGCTTAGATATTAAAAAAACAAAAAATCAAACAAATATTTGTCCATATAAAATATTTGATTTAATTTTGCAGAACTTTTGCAGACGACATAATACGTCGTTAATAATTAATATTCAGTTGATTAAATAATAAAAACTATAGTATCATGGGTATCAATGCTAACAAAAAAGTAAAGAGAAGAAAAGTGAGAGTTCAGGGCAACAAGAACTCCACCAACAACTGGGGATTGAATGCTGCTGGCTGGAACGCCGTTCACAAAGCCATCATCAACGCTGAATAAGCAGAAATCCTGTTAGTAAAGAAAATAGAGGATGCCTTAGGGTGTCCTCTTTTCATTATCAGGGAACAGCACCTGCGACACATCTTCTTTTCCCAAAGATATAGTGGCAACATTCGAAATAGACAAATCATACACCGCAAAAAAACGCCGAAAGAGATTTCGGCGTTTTTCATTTTTACACATACATTTCCACTGTTATTCGTTGCCAGAGAAGTTCATGCCAACTTTGTCGAAGCGGCCTGACGGCAGGATTGCATTCTGGGAAATAAGGTTATCCACTTCCTGAGCCGAGAAATAGATTATTCGAGAGCCTTGAAAGCGATATGCTTTCAGGTAGCCATTCTTCACCCATCTGCTGACTGTGGAACGTGAGATACGGAGGCGGGCCATCACCTCGTTGACAAAAATCCACGACACCCCTTCTTCGGGATGTCGTGAAGACGAATGGGTAGGGTTGTTTTCTTTAGAAACAATGACCTGGGAAAGATTTTTGACTGACATACTACAATTGTTTTTTTAGGTTGGATACTCTACAATTTCGGTTACAAAGATACTGTTTTTTTTCTTCGAAAAAAAAGTCAAGTATACTAATTGTATATATCCAACAATTTTATATCAGTATGATAACTAAAGACTTATGACTGTTAAAAAACAATAGTTATACATACACGACAGGCCAAGCCTGTCATATGATTGTCAGTTAGTTAAAATAAAAAGACTAAACCCGGCATGTATATATTACCCTACATGGCTTGCCAAACATATGGGATAAAAAAATCTCAGAGGAATCAACACTCTGAGATATTAATAAAAAGTATCACACACCACCCCATAGAAAAGCAGCATGTTTATGTCATGAACTCAACTAAAAAGTCGGTAAAGCTCTTTCAACTTAGACTCATCACGTATCACTTTACGTTCGAAATCCTGACGCAAATTACGGATATTCCAGAGTCTCTCAAAAGGAGACCATTTCCTCCTAAGTTTTAGCTTGATGTCAAATTGATAAGCAATGTGTGAAGCCACATGACGTGAAATGCCAGGTGCCAATTTCAAGTCGGGGGTGAGAAAGCCTGCTTGAACGAGTTTGGTCCAGTATACCAGAGCCTTACCCGTTACCAATTCTGAATATAGATTGTCATCACGCATAGAATCGATAATGGCAAAGTCAGGAATAAGAGAAGTCTGTTGAGGATACACCATTGGAAGTTGTGGGTCATCCGAGGTGATAGTTAAGGATTTTGAACGCTGGGATTCAGCATACTGCAATTCAACAATACGGGATTTAGCACGACTAAGAGCTCTTTTCAATTCATCAATCTCTTTGTCCTTCATCTCTACGGTATGTTTATGCTCATCGGATAAATCATCAATCCGTCTTTTGAGAGTCTCATTCTCGAAGGTCAA
Source organism: Bacteroidales bacterium (assembly GCA_017613375.1). Classification (GTDB taxonomy): domain Bacteria; phylum Bacteroidota; class Bacteroidia; order Bacteroidales; family P3; genus Colimorpha. The sequence continues at coordinate 1,918 of JAGADZ010000004.1, forward strand.
TCTACGATTCTTCTCTCGATAGGACTTTACTTCCTTTTGCAACTTTTTTTTATCTTCATAGTTGTGGCATGCTTCGTCAATGAAGTTGTGCATTTCGTCGCAAAATTCGGATAAGGGCACTTTGCCCCTGCCAAAAGCTGAAAGCTTGGCTTTTGACGGTACGGTATTTGTTTTCATAACGCTATTGTGGATTTAAGATTAATAATGCACTACCCTTCAGCATATTGCACCACAATACCCTAATCAAGCCATTGCCAAGCCTCTCTGCATCAACAAGCGACAGCACCGCACCTTCTCTTGGACAAAGAAATGAATTACAAAATGTTACACATTCCCATGTAGCACAATCGCCAATTACAAAAATAATAAAAAGGGGAATGCCCTACAAGTTTTTAAACTTTTTTAGGAAAAACAGGGGAAGTATCAAAAAAACAAAGAAAAACACTCTTTACTCCATTGTGGCTATTTTCATAATAACTTTCTCGAGCTTGGTCCGCATCTGGGAGCCGCTGCAGGTGTAGTCACTACAGATAACAGCGAAACTGTAATGTTCATTCTTTGCCGTCGTCACATATCCTGCAAAGCTTCGTACCCCGTCGAGGCTGCCGCTTTTCATTCGTACCGACACATTTGAAGGCAGACCTGTGAGCATATTTCGCACAGTGCCGTTTGAGCCTGCCAAAGCCATAGATTTCACAAAATCATCATAGAATGGTTTATCTTTCAAAGCCATCAAGAAACGACACATATAGTCCGTAGTGATTCTGTTTAGAGGTGAAAGACCGCAGCCATCCTCCAGACGCACCCCCTCCTGTGACAGGTTGAGACCCTTCAGGAAATCACCCACAACCTTGGCTCCATGGGTATGACTGCCTATGCCTGATATCCTGTAACCCAAATATTTGAATATCGCCTCGGCATAGGTGTTGTTTGAGGTCATATTTGTATATTGGGCTATCACATAATAAGTCGGCGAGGTATAATCAATTAGCGTGACAAGGTTTGCCGGGCGTTCAAAAGCCTTAGTGGCAGCACCTGAAACTGAGACCTTGTGATTACGAAGATAGACAGTGAAGAGGTCGGCACAAGCCTGTCCTGGCTTAGGAAGAGACGCTCTCACGGAGAAATCCCTTGCATCTATGGGCATAGTACCATGACATACGCGCATTGTCGACGATGGATCACCATACACAACAACCTGGTCACCAGAACGTGCAGGGCCTGTAGTTACTTCATTGACAGTGCGGAGTGTTATTCCGGCAGGGGCTATGCGGCTTATAGTCGTCGGGGCTCCGACCTTGGGACCCGGAGTGAAGTATATAAAGAACATGTTCTCATGGAAATTAAGTCCCGACACACCGCTGCCGTAGTAGTTGCCGATGTCGCCCCACTGCCAAGAATCGTGGATAGGGCTCTCATCGAAAATAGAGGCATCATAGCAGACCCTTCCGTCTACAGCACGGATGCCTGCAGCACTGACAGCGCGATGCCACATAGCGAATATTGAATCCGGGACCGTCTGTCGATAGCGATACGAGCCAAGCAGAGGGTCGCCGCCACCGATGATATACAGGTCTCCACGAAGAGTACCCGAATTGTCTATATTGCCTGAATAGGCGAGTGTTGTGCGGAAACGGAAATCGCTTCCGAGTTTGTCGAAGCCACAGGCTGTGGTAAACAGTTTTGCCAATGAAGCCGGCGCCATCGAGAGCTGAGAGTTATACGAGTAGACACAAGTCTTTTTATCCATATTATACACACAAACAGAGAGATTTGCATGTTTCAAAGCAGCATCATTGGCAAGGTCAGAGACCGTCCTTGATAATTGAGACGTGTTCTGTGCACAAGTATTGGAAACAACTGCGAAAAGAAGAAATGATATGAATAAAATCTTGGCTTTCATCATATTTCCATGTTTAAAGAATTATTTATAGAATCGATATAGTCCAACAGGTTGTCACGGCCGTAACCTGTAACAGAAGAAGTCATAATCATTGTCGGCAATTCATCCCATATCTCACTCATAGCCTGCTTGAAAGCAGAGATATTTCTCACCGTATCACGTTGGCTCTGCTTGTCGATTTTAGTGAACACTATTGTCAGGGGCACACCGTTTCGACCAAGAAAAGAGATAAATTCCAAATCAATTTTCTGAGGCGGGATACGCGAATCGACAAGTACAAATGTATTTACAAGAGTCTCGCGATGGAGAAAATAATCCGAAATCATCTTCTGCCATGCCGACCGTGAAGTCTTCGACGTACGTGCATAACCATATCCCGGCAAATCAACAAGATACCAGTCGTTATTGATAATGAAATGGTTTATCAGCTGAGTCTTGCCAGGCTTAACGCTTGTCTTTGCCAATCCCTTGCTGCGAGTCAACATATTTATCAGCGACGACTTGCCCACATTGGAACGGCCTATGAATGCGTACTCAGGCAATCCCGTAGAAGGGCATTTGCGATAGTCGCTATTGCTAATCACGAATGTGGCGGTTTTTATTTCCATCTCACTATTTTTAACCCTTTTAACAGAACTTATTAAAGATTATTAATTGGCATTATGTTGTTTGAGACGTTTCTGACGACGCTGTTGGCGACGTTGACGGCGTTTTTCAGAGTTAATCTTCAGGAGAGGCTTCTTGATACCGGAGAACGATGAATCGTCATCCTTAGAACGGTCGAAAGCCCGTTTATGTTCCTTCAGACCACGAAGGGTTTCAGACTCCTCGTCGCTGCTTTTGCTTCCCCACCATGGGAGACGTCGCATATTTATCTTAAACAACTTATGGCGTTCGAAGCTACTATTACGAGTGTCATAGGATTCAAAATAGCGAGCCCGTTTCTCTGGGAAGATATCACTCAAGGTCACCAAAATACCTGTTTCGTCAGTCTCTCCGAATTCATGATTGTAAGCTGTTCCAAAAGAACGCATCGTCGACGAGAGATTCATGTAAGCGTTGACCAATGGCGGAACATACGAACCAAGAGACTTGACGGTTTTAACAAGAATCTGGTAATCTTCCTTATAACTATGTCCGGAAAAGAGGGAATGAAGTTCATTGAAATCGCTCTCTATCTGTAATGGTTCATTAGGCCACACAAGTCCGTCCTTGTCAGGGAAATGCTTCTGGTAGAAATACAGAATCATATCCTTTGCCTTTCGGTTCATATGCGGATACATGGTTATCTTCCCAAAATAATAGTGTGTCTCAGGAATTTCCACGGCTATGGAAGCCAATCCGTCCCACAGGTTGTCAAGCGAATACATACCCTTGCGCAGGTTGTTTCCCGGCTGATATGCAGGTTGCACAAATGAGCGACCAAGCTCAAGAGTATATGGCAGGTATCTCTCAATGAATTCGTCCGAATAATGGAACAATTCCGCCGTAGGGGTACATATGGTGCCATCCACTGAGCGGAACATATTGCTGCCGTGGATGAAACGGTAGCCGCCTACTATTTCCTCATCGTCGGCATCCCATACAAAAAGCTGTTTGAAGCAGTACGGTTCCGGCAAAGTGTCGAATTCGTCAATATCGACAGGTTTTCCTGTGCCGCCGCCCTCCGTAGCAAACGACAGTTCCCGCAGACGGCCTATCTCCTGCATGATATTTGGCGACAGATGCGCCGTGGTGACATAGATATCCTTACCGCCATAGTTTGTATGGCGCAGGAAATTCTTGTTGGACAGTTCTGCCCTGATGAGATCCCGCGATACGGGAGGGATGATATAACTTAAATCCTTTTCCATCGTAAAAATTATAATTCAGCATTATTGTTTTCAGCAAGACGATATACGAAATCGTGGAGCCGTTGTGCCCATACCGCCGGTGCGGTGCCGTCGTCGAAAGTCTGCCACGGGATAGGGTTGCCAACAACCATACGGAATGTGTTGCCGCTTTGGGCGAACATCTCTCCAGGGAGCAGAGCCATCTCAAAATTAAACTTGACACCCAGACGCTTGCGAATATTTGCTATCGTATAGAAGCGGCGGCGGTTGCGGGCGTCAATATAGACGGGTACGATGTCGCGGTGATGAAGAACAGCCTTCTTGATTACCGTGGGCTTCCACTCCAAGTCGACAATCTTGCCCTTGATACGGCGGGAGCAGAGACCAGCAGGGAAATAGAGCAGTGCATTCTGGCCTGCGAAAGCCTCGTTGATAGCCGATGCCGTGGTTCTGTTGCCATGCACCTTGTCGACAGGGACAAAGACCGGTCTGAGGCCAGGCAGATACATCAGAAAATCGTTCACAGGGAAGAGGATGTCGGTACGGCGTTCGCCGACAGCAGCTATCAGGGCCATGCCGTCGGGACCTCCGAGGGGATGGTTGCCCACAATTATAGGGGCACCGTCGGCAGGGATACGCTCCGGGTGCAGCATCTCAACCTTAATGTTCAGATAATCAAGGATGGCTACGGCGAAGTCGGTGCCATACTTGTCGCGGTGAAGATAGATGCCTTCATTCAGTTCCTTGACATGCAGCAGTCTGTTCAAAAAACGGATTACCAACCGAGGGACTTTTACGCCCTTGGCCGCGAGGATTTTTTCAAGATTGATAAACTCCTTCGATACTACAGATTCATTTTCATTATTGGCTTGTTGCATGAGACATGTAATAAAATGCAAAAATACATTTTTTTTATGAAATGGATGAAACAAAGGACAAAAAAAAGCGGCCTGCAAACGCAGGCCGCTAAGACTTAGCTTTTTAAGGATTATTCTATTGCGATAGTCTGAGCCAGTTGTTTCTGTTCCTCGACAGTGAATTTCGGCAGCGTGATGTAGAGAATGCCGTTTTCCACCTTGGCGGAAATCTGGTCCTTCTTCACGTTTTCAGGCAGTGTGAGCATCTGCTTGAATTGTGTGGTGCTGAACTCACGACGCAGGAAATGACGTTTCTCATCGTTGTCTTTCTTCTCTTCCTTGTGCTGCATCTCGACGACCAGATTATTGTCTGCATCGACAGTCAGATTCAGGTCTTCTTTCTTCATACCAGGAATGCAGAGTTCAAGTCTGAAGTCCTTGTCCGACTCGCTGACATTCATCTTTGGCGTCAAATGGTGCTCCTCGTTCACACCACAGAGGTTGTTGTTCCAACGGTTCCAGTCCAAAAGTTCATTGAACATGGTGCTCATCAAATCGGGTGTTCTTCTTGCTACTAACATGGTATTAATCTCCTATTTTTAAATTTGTTATTGATTCATTTTTTCTGTTCCACGGTTCCTTGTCAACCGCTGACACCCCTATACAAACAAAGAGAATGCCAATTGAAAACAACTGACAATATTTCCGAAAAATAGACAAAATGGTATTTTTTACACTGTCAATTTGACAGTTTACGACTATTTGAACAATCATCCTTTTGCTTTTGCGATGTCAACCGTCCAAACTGGCAACAGCAAGGAAACGACGTGGAAAAATAAATTTTGTTGTATACCGATAAATGTGTATTTTTGCATTTTATAAAACACCAGTCATGTTTGACGATATTTACCACACCATCAAAGCGCCATCAGAGGGGCTATATAAGGAAAAGGGAAGCAAATTCCTTGCGTTTGCCTATCCTGTCTGCACCCTGGAGGAGGTAAAGGCTCATCTGGAGCGTCTCCGCAAAGACTATTTTGATGCCCGACACCACTGCTACGCCTACATCCTCGGTGCCAACAAAGATGCCTGGCGTGCCAACGACGACGGAGAGCCTTCAGGCACAGGAGGGCGTCCCATTCACGGACAGCTGCTCTCGGCCGACCTCACCGACACGCTCATTGTCGTGGTACGCTATTTCGGCGGCATACTGCTCGGTGCCTCGGGACTGGCGAATGCATACAAGACGGCGGCACGCGACGCCATCGAACACGCTGAGATAATCGAGAAGACCATCAACATACGCTATCGCCTACAGTTTGAATACGCACTGATGAACGACGTGATGCGGGTTATCAAGGAATACGGTCTCACACCTCTGAACCAGGATTTCAACCTCGACTGCCGCCTTGAAATCGAGGTCCGCCAGTCGCAGAGTGTTCGCCTGTACGACACCATTGCCAAGCTACGCGGAGTAAAGATAGAGACTGTATGAAAACAAGGACAATACTGCTACTGTTGCTTCTTGCCCCGCTGTTAGTTCAAGGACAGCACGTCGAAGCCTCATGGGAATCTATAAACCAACGCGGCTATCCAGAATGGTTCACCGACGCCCGACTGGGTATCTTCATCCACTGGGGGCTCTACTCTGTGCCTGCCTATGCCGGAAAGGAGGGCTACAGCGAATGGTTCTACCGCGGACTGATGACCGGTGATCCAGAGAGATGCAGGATTATGAGCCTTTATGCCGACACCACGCTGCCCCTCTTCGAGCAATACAGAGTCCTTGCCGACCACTGGCACGGAGAGCTGTGGAATCCCGACGAGTGGGCCCGGCTGTTCCGCAAGTCGGGAGCCCGCTATGTAGTTCTCGTCACCAAACATCACGACGGCTATTGTCTGTGGGACAGCCCACAACAGCCCGAATGGAACAGCACCGTCAGCGGCCCTCGCCGCAACATCGTGGAGGAGCTGACCGAAGCTGTACGTCGCGAAGGACTGAGGATGGGATTCTACTACTCGCTGCCAGAATGGACGAATCCCCTACACATATGGATGAAAGACCCCGACAAAAACATCAGCGAATATGTGGAGAAATACATGATACCTCAGTTCAAGGAATTGGTGAGCCGCTACCGTCCCGACCTCATTTTCGCCGACGGAGACTGGCAGAACACCGCCAAACAGTTCCATTCCGAAGAACTTATAAGCTGGTATTACAACACCGTAGGAGCCGACGCCATAGTCAACAACCGGTGGGGTCAAGGCACACAGCATGGATTCAAGACTCCGGAATACAGCGCCGCCATTGTCGAGCACAATATCCCGTGGGCCGAATGCCGCGGAATAGGACGCAGTTTCGGATACAATCGCAACGAAGACATCGCCAATTTCATGACCGACCGTGAATTGATACAGCATTTCTGCGAGTTGGTGGCCAACGGTGGTGGATTGACACTCAACGTGGGGCCCATGGCCGACGGCACCATACCATTCATCCAACAGGAGCGTCTGCTGGCTTTAGGCAGATGGCTCTCCGTGAACGGCGAAGCCATCTACGGCTCCGAGCCCTCCCACAATGGCCGGCGAGAAGAACATACAGTACGTCCAGTCATGACAGTCCAACACGTCCATGCAGAACTGCCCGAGAGCAATACCATAGACTTCGACTGGGTACGCAATGCTCCGCTCAAAGAGATGCCTGTGGACAATTTCAGCCTATGCTGGCAAGGCATCGTGACCGCCCCCGAGAAAGGAGACTACACACTTGTACTCGAGGCCGACGACGAAGCCTATGTGGTGCTTAAAGGCAAAGACGACACCATACTCTACTACAACCATGGATGGGCTGAGAATGCCCGTGGACGCAAAACGCTGCATCTGAAGAAAGGGGAGCGGCTGGACTTGGAAGTCTCCTACAAGGAAAAAGAACTTGAGGCCGCCATCTCACTGAAATGGAGCAGCGACGGCGTGAATTTCGAGCCCGTACCTGCCAAATGGCACGGCACCGCAACATGGCACAAGACCGTCAACTGTTTCACGCAAAGAAACAACGCCCTGTATGTCATTGAGTTCAACCGTCCGGAACAAACCCTGGAACTCTTTCTGCCCGAGCTTCCTGAGAATGCCGTGGCCACCCTGCTCGGCACATCAGCAACACTGACATGGAGCCAACGCTTCGATAAAGTGAGTTCCTCAAATATCGTGACCATAGACCTCTCCTCTATCGACCAGCAAGAGATGAACGCCTTAGACCATGCCTGGGTAATAAAAATAGACAATTATTCAGAATAAAACAGCATTGATTTACAAACTTCTGTGAGAATTTTTCAAAAAAAAAGTTTCAGACTGTAATATTTTATTGCACTGAAACGATTTATTTGTGAAAAAACAACAGACAAAACACGCCACACAATAAATGACCCGTGCAGAATACAACGACAATGTAAAGTCTTGGTCAGGGAATGTTCTACGTTTCGCTGTCTGGAACTGCAGGGACATGATGCGCAGCGAAGATGCAGTGCAGGAAGCTTTTGCCAAGCTGTGGGAGCAGAGAGAGAACATCTCGGTAGAAAAAGGGTTAGGATTCCTGCTAACGGTGGCACGACGATATCTTATAGACTGTTTCAGACACGATGCCGTAGTGACAAGGGTACATGAAGAACTCTCCAAAGATAGCGAAACAGTAACAGAGAACCGAGCCACAGGCCTCAGCGACGAGATGCTCAACGCACTAAACCAACTACCTGAGATACAACGCTCAATAATGCAGCTGCGCGATGTGGAAGGATACAGTTACAAAGAAATTGCAGATATGCTGAAAATCAGCGACCAACAAGTTCAAGTCTATCTGTTCCGTGCAAGAGTGAATATGAAGAAACATTTGAAAAACTACAATATATCAAAATGAAAATAAACGACGAAAACATAGAATTATATCTTTTCCGCTACAAGGAAGGTATGCTCAACGCCGCCGAAGTCGCCGAGGTTGAGAAAGTTCTCGCCGATAATCCTGAATGGCAGGAGCTCGCAGACCTTTACGACCCCTCGCTCACTCTGCCGGCAGGTGCGACGATGGAGTACGTCGATTGTGAAAAGCTGCGCGACGGAGGGCAGAAGTCCGAACAGGCACATGTCATCCTGAATTCACAGACAACCCGCAGGAAGACAATGCCCCTCTGGATATCGTTCGCAGCAGCGGCATGCCTGCTACTCTTCGTCACAACAATAACCAAATTCATGAGCAACCCGGAGTCCGACAACGTGACAGTGGCAGGCAACGACAAAAAGACAACTATCCCATTCGAAAATAAAGAAGACACATTACATAACACCATTGAAAATCCAATATATACATATAAAGATGTCGACCATAACGACGAGCCTTTACTGATAGCCGATGCCAGTTCAACACTGTTAAGTATGGATTTTGCCGACGATATGACAAAAACAGAGTTGGTTTCCGTTGACACATCAATCCTGAACCCTGACAACGAGCCGATACGAGAGACTGAACCGATACAGGAGAACAACAACCCCATGTCACAGGAAGTCTTCTACGTCAACGTCATCAACTGGGACACCAGTGACAACAAGCCCGCAGAGCCCGTCACACGCCGTGAACAGCTTTACAGCATTGCCCTGAGGACGACATCGATAATAGCCTCCGCCACGGCATCAAGAAACGAGCGGAGAAACAGAATAGAAGAACTTCTAGAAGAAAAAATACAATCAAATCAATTAATGAACAGTTTAATAGCCGCAATAAAATGAAAAAAACAATTAACATTTTCAGCCTTATCATGATGCTGGCCATGGGTGTCTCCAGCCAAGCACAAATCACTCTGCCAGCACGCGAGAATATTCCGGCAGGGAGTATCAACGAAATCAAACTTCTCGGAAAGACACACCTCAAATGGGTCCACGACACAGAATGCTACATCCTGATTTCCGGAGACCAGTCTGTTGCACAGAGCTACAGTGGATACGGTATCGGTATCTCAAACCATGTACTGACTGTCAACGACGAACTCGGAGAGCTTGAATACGAGCTTCATATGGACACCAACCAAAACAATGAACTCGGTATCATCATCGAAGACAACGCCCATATGGTGTTCCCCAATGGAACGACATCATATTCAAGTGTGAGAGGTGACTACTACAGTCTCCGCGAGTTTGCCAATGAATTCAAAGGTCTTATCGACGAACTGGTGGTGACCTACGACAGCATCAGCCGCCTCAATGTCCCCGGCAGCGTCCAGCGTGAGCCGCAGAAACGCCGTAAGTACAGCGTGAGCGAACGTACCGATTTTGACTTCCACTGGGGATTCAACAACTGGGGCGACAAATGGTACAACGGTCTGATGAAACTCGACGGAGCCTACAACCTGCGTACCAGCTTCAGCTCCTTCCAGTTGTCAGAAAGCTATGCAATCATCATGACAAATCATACGAAATTCATGGTTGGTATCGGCTATGAGTCAGACGTGTACAAATTCACCAACAACTATGTAGACATGGGTGCCGACGGTTCTCTCAACATCGTTGATGCGACAGGATTGGATGCAGCATGCGGTATCACAGGGTCCAACCTCAGCGATTGGAGCACACGTCTGGTAACGCGCTACGTAACCTTGCCTATCACCTTCGAATACAGAGACCAAGGCATCCTGAAGTCCTTCAATATGGCAATGTCCGTAATCCCCGGTCTTTGCTTCAACACCAGCCACACCGGCCTGAAACACGAGATGGAACGTCGGGGACGCAACTACCAGGATGCCCAGGATGTGTCGAGATTCCTAAATCCCTACAAACTTGACGTACGCTTCTCGTTCGAACGCAAAGGCTTAGGTGTGTTCATCCAGGTTCCCACACTGCCCCTGTTCATCGACAACAACACCAAGATTTACCCCATAAAGATAGGCTTCTTTATATAACATTCACGTAATAAACTGCATAATAGTACCTTTCGAGCCGGTCCCAGAAACGACCGGCTTTTTTTACAATAATACCTCTCCTCTATCGTTATTACAACAAACATCCATGGCAAATTCCACAACAATATACGAACGGCTTATAGCACTGCAGGACAAGCAGTATGCCTCCTTTCAGCAGAAACTGCTTCCCACCGTACAAAGCGGGAGCATCATAGGCGTGCGGACTCCGGCACTCCGATCCCTCGCCAAAGAGCTTGCCTCAAGCGGAGAGGCACAGATATTGTTCAACTCGCTGCCTCATAAATATTTTGAAGAGAACCAACTTCATGCCTTCTGCATAGCACTGACAAAAGACTACACCGTCTGCATCCGCGAACTCGAATCGTTCCTCCCTTATGTCGACAACTGGGCCACCTGCGACCAGCTCTCCCCGAAATGCTTCGCCAAACACCACAAAGAGCTGCTTTCCGACATTCAACGCTGGATACATTCATCCCATGAATACACGGTACGTTTCGCCATATGCATGCTTATGCAACATTTTCTCGAAAAGGATTTCGAGCCTC
>JAGADZ010000076.1 GCA_017613375.1 Bacteroidales bacterium
AAAATCAATCACTTACCCCCTCTCCATCCATTAACTCCATTCTCCCAATCTATCTTAAAACACCAGCGACCCCTCACGCGATAACACATCGCGCAAAAGGTCGCTGCCTTTATCTGCAAGCAGCAGGAACTTACACCCTTATCATCGGCACCCCAAGCGCATCCGAAATCTTGGCCAGTGTCGCCAACGTGAAGTTATGCGTACCACCTACCCAGCGGCATACTTCGGCTTCCGACCGTCCCACTTGTCGGGCAAACTCCTTCTGGGTCATGCCGCGTTCCTTCAAGATGCCGTCTATCTTGTCGGCAATCTCGAACGACCATTCCACACGCTGCTTTATGTCCTTCGGTGTGGCAGCGACACACTCGTTGAAAAGTTCCGCTGTCTTGCTCATAGTTCGAATTCTGTTTTGTCTATTCCTGTGATTGTCATCTCTTCAATCGTCACCTTGCCGCTCTTCATGGCCTGCCCCAGCAGTTTGTCGAGTCGTTGCAAGGTGATGACGTATCCGTTCAGGCTCTCGTCTTCTTCGTAGGTCTTGGTGCTTTTCATACCGCCGTTGCCCACAATCAACACGCTGTCCGACATCCGTAGGCAGTACAGCCGCATCCGTGTCCGCTCTATCGGCAGGGCCACAACGTGGTCACCCATCTTGCCCTCGGGACGGAAGTACCTCTCCAGGAATCCGCTGGCGGTGAGCATACGGTTTATGGCCGTCAGTATCACCGACAAATCTTCCTTGCGAGTGGCATCTTCCTTGAATTTCTCGATGAATTTCTGGAATTCCGTAGCGTCGTCACCCTCGAAGCAAATCGTGAAAAGCCCTGCAATATCAGTCTTTTGCACCTCTTCTATCTTTACCTTAGTCATCTTTTTATGTTTTGTTTTCAAATGCAAAGATACAACTTTTTTCCGAATAATTACCTTTTGAGGTAATTTTTTTTTAAACTTTTGCCATTTTGTTTCCCCATCCAGCCCCATTAGCCCCATTTGTCTTGTATGCTGCAATTTTATTGCAGCCAAAAAGCCACCGTGCCTGGGGCATTAGCCCCGCAAAAAAATCCCCGCCCATCATATTGACCCTCAACTCTTTCCAAAAAACTTTCAAAAAAATTTTCACCCCATGTAAACTTTCGCACCAAAAATTTGTTATTATATAAGTGAAGAGCTCTTCAAATGGAAGACAATGAACGGCAACTATATGACAGATTCGACAGCCTGATTGCACGACACAGAGTCCTCATCGACCGCCTCTGTATGCGCCGTGCTTTGGGTGATGTGAACCGCTGTGCTGAACTGCGGCAGGACTGCTACATCTCTCTCTGGCACTACCTCCCGAAACTCCGCGACAACGCCAACCCATTCCACGAGACCGCCTGGGTCGTCTGGCATTGCCGCAGCGTCTTCTCACACCTCCGCTACCGCCGTCGCACACACCTCTTCCTGCCACTCGACGACAACATGGCCGACACCCTCAGCTATCCCGACGACAGCCACTTGCGCGACACCATCGACTCCCTCGCCACTCTCCTCACTCCCCACGAGCAACGCGCCTTCTACCTCATGGCCGACGACTACTCCGCCGAAGACATGGCCCGCGAACTCGGCATCAAGCATCGCAGCGCCGTCCTGCTGCGCCACCGCATCATCGAGAAACTGCGACAAGCAATTGTAAACAACGAATACAACAAAAAGAATTTATTATGAACCACCGACAATCCCCCCCCCTCCCGAAATTGCAGCCCATCTCCCCCGAGGCTCTTGTGCATATTGCCGCCCTCGTCGAGCGCGACAATATCGGCCTCTCCCAGCGATGCGCCCGCTACCGCCGCCGCGCCAGCATCCGCCGCACCGCCGTGGCAGCCTGTTTTCTGGCCCTCTTCGCCCTCGGTGCCGATATAGCCTATGCCAATCCACCGCTCTACACCGAGAAAGCCATCGTTGGCAACACCACCGCCACACAGGCCTCCGACACAATAAACGTCATGCTTAGCCAAATATGAACGTCCCGAAGAACATAAAACGTTTCTGGATGTGGGTGGGCATCGCCATGCTCATCGAACTGGCCGCCATCACCCTCTGGAAGCGGTGGTATTGGTTCTTCCCCTCCCATGCCGTCAGCGAGGTCTACACCCGCTATGCCGGCACCGAAGGCCTTAATGTAACTTTTTTGAAAAACTACCGCATTAACGACAGTGTGTTTGTCGATGTTACACTCATTGAGGCTGTGGATTCGATAGCATGGAACCTGATTAAAGAAGACTTCCGAATCATAACACCCGAGGAATGTAATATCCATTCTGATAGTACGACGGTATCAATGAAGTTCGCACCCCACAACAACTATTCAAGCCCGATGGACACTGTCCTTTTGAACAATGACATCATATTGACACATTTTACTATGAAAACTCTGTTGGTTATTAATATAGAAAATGAAGAACAAATAAAGGCAGTTAATAGATATCATATCAATAATTTACAACATAAAATACAAAAAAAATGAACAGTGGAACGTACCTTCAATGAGTGCCTCAATATGGGTGTGGAAATGGACGGTATTATTGACCTCTATGAGGTTATCGCCCACGAGTCTGGACGTGACGACCAAGAACCCGCTTTCTTCTACCACTCCGATCATCTCGGCTCGGCCGCATACCTCACCAACGATGCCGGACAGGTAACTCAGACCTTAAACTATCTCCCATACGGTGAAGACTGGGTCGACATCCAAAACTACGTCGAAACCCGTTATCCCCGCCTCGGAATCTACACCTACAATGGCAAGGAAAAAGATTACGAGTCCGGCTTCCACTACTACGGGGCCCGATATTATTGGAGCGAGCTCCTCACTGGCTGGCTTTCTGTGGATCCAATGATGGACAAGTACCCTGGTATCTCGCCATATGCCTATTGCGCTTGGACTCCTGTGATGTATATTGACCCGGATGGTTCTATTATCAGAGATAGGAATGGAAAAATCAAATATTACTCTGATGGTACATTAGTACGTGCCACACATCCTTCGGGCAGCACTGCAATTCTTGAACGTGGATACATTTATGCTAATGATGGAACTCAAATCGAGGTGTTAAAAAATATCGGATATGCTTCAGATGGATGGAATACAAATTGTCACGGAACCACATTTGCTGATGGTGAATATTGGTTGAATAACGAACAGGTTCCCCTTCTATTGAACAGCGATGGGTATACTATAGTTAAACAAGAAGAGGCTCAATCTGGAGACGCAATACTATATTTAGGGAATGATGGTTCAACGGAAATTGAACATTCAATGACAATAGTCAGTACCGATGGAACACTTGAAGGCACACAGGTTGCAGGACTCGGGGGACTCGAAACGGAAACCAAGACGGTGAATGCTTCATCCGGATGGAAAAATGCGGATAATTCGGTTGTCGTAAGAAAAACTGAACCTGACGTAATACAAGCAGAATAATACTCAATAGTGTGACAATATGGATAGACATTATTTTATTATAGTAATATTTATGGCAATTTGCCAAATAGTCAATTCTCAGGAAGTCTATAATACTCCACCTATGAAAAAGTACATTCTTGTACCAACTGGCAGCCTTGTGGAATCCTACGATACTATTGTTAATGGAATACAATATACGATTGGCCAAAATGACAGGAATGCTTACACGTTTATTTATACTGCGGACTCTAATGCAGAAATTTGCGACTTAAGGATTGGAGATACAATAAATTTAGTAATTGATGAAAAGTTCTGCATTCATGGTTGGGGTTGTTACAAACCTTTATGTAATGATTGGTATGCAGGGTTCTCCAAAATTGGAACCGGTCCTATCATCATAAATTTCTTCTTCAAATCCTCAAACAAGCTTTAGAATAACACTATTGTCTTTTGGAAATTTCATTCAAAAAATATAAGATTATGTACCAAAAAATCAAAAAAATCACCATGCTGCTCTTTGTGGCAGCCACAATGTTCACATTCGCGTCCTGCAACAAGGACGATGACAACAACGGCGGCAGCGGCTCCGGCGGCTCATCAAGCATCAGCGAGGCAAAACTCATCGGGAAATGGAGTTTTAATGATGGTGTCTATTCTCATTTCGACATCACAATCAACGCCGACCACACCTGTTATTGGAGTGATTATAGTTGCGTCTGGACACTCAGTGGCAACAAATTCCACGGACAGGACACCCACTATGACGAAGACTATGGACGGGAGATTACCATTTGCATTGATTTCACAATCAAGAGTCTCACCGACGACACAATGGTCATCGAAGGAAAACGTACGTATGAGGACGGAAGCCAAGGCGACTACTCCGGCACCCTCCACAAGGTGCAGTAACCACCTCCCCCCATCCCCCCAAGGGTGCCAGCCCCACACGCTGGCATCCTTTTCTCTTTTTTCACCCCACGCAAAAAAAACATCAAGGACGAAACCTCCCGGCCTCGCCCCCGTTTTACATATTTTCCCCAAAGGTTACACGGCAATTCCCGTCCTCATCACGTCGTCGTATAGCGGCGAAGGATGTTCGCGGGAAATCAGCACGGGTTCAATCAACAAACTCACATCGTCGACATCGCGCCACAAGGCTTTTGATATTTCCAGCTTGCGGTCGCCATACGAAGGCACAATGACGGCAACATCAATGTCGCTATCACGATTCGCTGTTCCTTTGGAATAGGAGCCAAAGAGCATTACCTGAGGCTCGACAGCGAAATGCTTCGAGATGACGCGCTTGTACTGTCGCACAAGGTCTATTGCTTCGTCGCGTCCGATAACTGCTGAGTGATCCATATCTGCTCTCCAAAGCGCCTTTTTCTCCCACCTTAAACTTTTCCGTGGCAGTTTTTGTACTTTTTGCCTGAGCCACACGGGCAGGGATCATTGCGACCTGGCTCCTTTGCCTTGACTATCGGCTGGGGTGTGGCCGCTGTTACATAATCTATGCGCTCCATTGACGGAATGCGGAACGAAAATGTTGTCTTGCCTCCAACATTGGTGATGGAAAAATCGCCTTTGGAGATAATATCCATGCCAATAAGCATATCGACATCGCCGAGGTCGTTGCCGGTGACTGGCACCATGGCGAAGTTGACATTGTTGGGCAGGAAGATGTTGACGGCGTAGATATAGACGGAGATTTCACCCGCAGCGGTGATGTTGCGAGCGATGTTGACAGGTGTGAGCCCAAGTTCCGTGGCGACACGGTTGGATATGGCAGAAATCTCGGCTCCGGTATCCCAAATGGCGGTGACGGTTTTAATCGGCAGGTGATTTGCAGCAGGGGCAATTACACCTGCGCTTACGCCACACTGCGTTTGAAGCGAGCTAGCCTCTTCTGGATAATCAGACGTGAATGCGTTGAACTGCTGCATGGGGGATTCTCACTCTTGAATGGTAGCTGAACGTGTAGTCTTTAGGACCTTCCGAACAACGCTGCACAATGAATGTTCCTGGCTGGAACATCTTCTGAGCCTCTGTGACAGCTTCAGCGAAGGTGCCATAATCGCCAACGACTTGCTGCTCGTGGATAACCAGATAACGGTTGTTGTAACGCGCAACGAGTTCTTCTTGGTGTTGGAGATAATATTGAAACTCTTTGTCTAACATATCTTAAAGGTGCATATTATGCCAATGCAAAAATACAACTTTTTTCTCAATTGCCAACATTATCTTTTGAAAATGTTTTTATGTAATTGGAAAACAACATGTTGTAATAGCAAATAAAACATGGTGACGGCTGGTGAACCGTGTGTATTTTTGCTTTTTCACCTCTTTCCTGCCCTTTTTGCATTGTTTTCCATTACTTTGGAACATGGTACTGTCTGTATCAAAATAGTATCTTGTCAGTCAGGTGGGATAGAGAAGGTTGTACCATCTTTGCTTACGGCTCACAAGTCCAATGGACTTGCTCATGCCAGGCTCTGGCAAATGAAAAGTGAATAAGAGACTTCGGTAATGGAAAAGTAGAAGTATGATTTGGCAAAAGAAATATTCAAAGAAAGGTAAAGGTATAAGAATATGTAAAAGAAAACAGAATAGGTGGTAAAAGAAAAAACTGAGAATGGACAAAAAGAAAACTTTTCATCTGCATCGTTTTTTTTCGTATTTTTGCATTTTTAATATGCGAAAATAATTCTGTAATAATATGAAAAATAGAATACTATTCTCTATAGCCCTGCTGTCGGGACTTCTATTCCCTCTTTATGGCCAGCAGGACAATATCACCGACAGCGTCGACGCCATCAGCTACGACCTGCGTCTCGATATCGGCAACCACACCCAGAACCGTATCGAGGGTTCGGCGGCGGTGACGATGCGTGTGCTGCAGCCTGTAGACAGCATCGGACTGGAACTCATACTGTCGGAGATCGACTCGGTGCTTGTCAACGGCGTGAATACCGGTTTCGGCTATGAGGCTCCGTTGCTTAAAGTGCCTTTCTCGGGCACTGTGGGGGACACTCTTGTCGTCACGGTCTACTATCGCAAGGGGCAGTACATAGCTTCAAACGGATGGGGTGGATTCTATTTCGACAATAATATTTACTACAATCTGGGTATCGCCATTTATGAGTATCCCCACAATATTGGCAAGGCGTGGTTTCCCTGCCGTGACAATTTCTACGACAAAGCCACTTACCGTTTCCGTATCACCTCCAGGCCGGGATGGCAGGCCATATGTACTGGCGTCAAGGTGAGCGAGGTGGAATATGACGACCACAGCATGATGTCGGAATGGGTGCTCGGCCATCCGACGCCGACATACCTCGTGGGTGTCGCCGTGGCAGATTTCAATACCATAGACACTCTCTTCAATGGCAATGACACCGTATATCCTGGTCTGCTCGGATATCTGAATCATTCCACATCGGGGGTGGAGACGGCTTTCAGCCATATGAACAAGGTCATCCCCATGTATGAACGTTGCTTCGGGCCGTATCGTTGGGACCGTGTGGGTTATGTCTCGACTCCCAAGGGCTCCATGGAGCATGTGGGGAATATAGCGTTCACCACCTACTGCATGGCCTCAGATGCCGAAGCTTGTCTGGCTACCATGTCGCACGAATTTGCCCATTCGTGGTTCGGCAACCTTGTCACCTGCGCCACGACGGCGGATATGTGGATAAACGAGGGCGGCGCTTCGTTCTGCGAGGAACTGGCGGTGCAGGCTATCTATGCCGACTCTGACCCGATGCGTTACAAGGTGTTTGCTGACGAGTGTCTCAGTGAAGTGCTCCAGCAGGCTCATATCTCTGACGGCGGCTTCAAGCCCCTCTACGGGCAGACTCCTGAATATACCTATGGCACCACGGTCTACAGAAAAGGCGCCACGGTGTGGCATTCGCTTCGCGGATATGTTGGTGATTCGCTGTTTTACGGTTCCCTGCGTCGCCTCTTTACGAATATGGCTTTCCAGAATATCGACAGCTACAGTCTCCGCGACAGCCTTTCCTTATATACGGGAATTGACCTCACCGACTTCTTCGCTTTCCATGTGTTCAATGCGGGGTTCTGCGATTTTATAATTGATTCGCTCGCTACCGTGGGAATGAACACTACCGTCTTTCTCCGCCAGAAAAACTACGGCACCGCCACCCTTGCCAATGGCAACAGGGTATGGGTCAGCTTCTTCTCCCCACAGATGGAACGCGAGGACAGAATGGTGACTTTCGACGGTGCCGCGACATCGGCCTCTTTCGTGCTGCCGTTTGTGCCTGCTTTCGCCATTGTGGACTACGACAAACAGTTGTCCAAGGCTTCCATAGGCAGCGAGCTCGCAGTGACTTCGAAGGGGACGTTCGACCTGCCCCTCTCGCAGATGAAAATATCTGTCATGAAGGTGTCGGACTCTTCCTCGTCATGGGTCTATGCTGTCCATCATTGGTGCAGACCTGACACATCGGAGAGTCCCCGATATGTACGTATGGCCAAGCGTTATTGGCATATCTCCGGTATGTTCAATCCCGAGGAGAGGCTAAACGGACGTTTCCATCACTCGTCGTCTCTGGACGAGGGTCTGTTTTCAGGCACTGGCGAACTCGGCTTGGTGCGTGTCCTTTACCGCGAAGGTGCGGGATATGAATGGAGGGAGGTGGCGGCAAATCATGCCGGGACATCTGTCGACGGCTACTTCGTGGTCAATAATATCCAGCCGGGAGAGTACACCCTTGCCTTTGTCGACACCTCGGTCCATGTGTCCACACATGTCGTAGACGCACCTTCTCATGAATTGACTGTCTATCCTAATCCTTCACGTGGAGCCGTGACGATAGAGACTGGCGTGCGTGGCGAACGCCTTCTTGTCGATGTCTGCGACAGCAACGGCCGTGTCGTTGTCAAAGCTCTCCCTGCTGTCAGCGGTGAATCGGTCAAACTCGCTTTGCAAGAGGGGGTCTATCTGCTCAATGTTTACCGCGGCAAAGGCAGCTTCATCGGTACGGCAAAGATTCATTTTATGAATTTTTAACATTCTTTTTTAAACTTTTTTCTTCTATAAAGCCACTATGGTAAAAGAATGAGTAATCTCGACCGCATCATAGAGGGTTGTGTACGTGGCGATGCTGCTATGCAAAGTGAGCTGTACAATATTTACAGTCCGCTATTTTACCCAGTGTGCAGGCGTTATTCTATGAACGATGCTATGGCTCAGGATATTCTGGTGGAAGGCTTTTTGACGATATTTCAGAATATTGACAGCTATCGGGGTGACGGATCATTCGAGGGCTGGATGCGTAGGATTTTCCTGCGTACGGCGTTGAAACAGTTTTCTAAGGAGAAGCATTTCCACGATATGGTGAGTGTCGACGACGATATTGCTGATTATTCCGTGGCTGAATATGGAGATGTGGATGTGTCTATCGATGTGCGTGAAGCCCTGTTGCATTGTCTGCGTCGGCTGAGCTCATACGAGCAGTTGATATTCAATATGATTGCTGTGGAAGAATATGAGATGTCGCACGTCGCGAAACTGTTGAAATTGAACGAGTCTACCGTGAAGTCGCAGTACTACAAGGCGAAAAGGAGGATGAGGTATATGATGCGAAAACGGATAGGCAAAGACTATTTGAAGAAAAAATGAGAATAGAAGATATGCAAGACATTGAAGAATTGATGCGTAAAGAATTCAAGGACGCTGTAGAGGAGCCGCCGGCAGAGGCATGGTCTCGTCTGCAGAAGGGTCTGCAGGGACCCTCTCCAAAGAGGCATCCTTTTGGAAAGACATGGGTGTGGCTGACGGTCACCGCTGCCGTAATCCTGTCAGGAGGGGCTGCAGTGATGCTCTCGCAATCAAATAATCAGGTCGGGACCGTCACACAGGACAACAATACCGTACTTGTGGCGGCGAATACTGTTGCCGAGCCTGCTGCCGCTGACCTTGAACGGCAGAGCGTCGAGGAGGAAAGACCCATGCAGAGCCAACCTCAGCAGCCGTCTATACAGGAACCTCAACCTCAGCAGCATCACGACAATCCTGTAGTGGCACCTGTCCAGAAGAGCTCCATTCCTGCTCAGCCGAATAAAGTCCAGGCAATCCGCCCCAATGATAACCATTCCTCCTCTGTCACCTCTGTGGTGAGACCTGACAATGTCGCCACTGTGGCACAGCCTCAGGCGGCTACGCAGCCTGCAAACGACAATGTGGCGATACTGGCAAATACACAGCCTCAGCCGCAAAACAACGAGAAAGAGACTTTCAACTTGCTTATTCCAAATGTCATAACCCCCAATGGCGACGGCATTAACGACTGTTGGAGTATCAATACCGGAGATCCTGATTTGGAGATGCAGGTACAGCTGTTCACGGCTAAGAGCCAGCGGGTGTTCTCCTCAAATAACTACAAGAATGATTTCTGTGGCGATGACCTGCCCGACGGCAACTATTTCTATGTGTTGACTGTCAAGAGCATGAACTATGTACGCCGTGGTGTGCTGGTGATAAAAAGAAATTGATGATGTCAGGGAAAGAGGAACAATACAGACTGCTCCTGAAACAGCTCGACAGCCTGCTCTCTGGAGAGTCTGACAAGACCGCCATGATGGCCAATACGGCAGCAATGATACACGAGACTTTTGGCTTCTGGTGGACGGGATTCTACCGTGTCGTCGACGACGAGCTTGTACTCGGTCCTTTCCAAGGCCCTGTGGCGTGTATGCACATAGGATATGGGAAAGGTGTGTGCGGTACGGCATGGAAGGAACGTCGCACTGTCGTCGTGCCGGATGTGGAGCAGTTCCCCGGGCATATAGCCTGCAGCAGCGAGAGCCGCAGCGAGATAGTGGTGCCTGTGATACAGAAAGGTGCCGTTGTCGCCGTGCTGGACATCGACAGTCGCGAGCTGAATACCTTTGACGACACTGATGCCGAATGGCTGGAGAAGATTGTTACCCTGCTGCCCTCGATGCCCAGTCCCGAGAAAGAAATCTGGCTTGCTGCCGGCTGCTTCTGGGGTGCAGAGAAATATCTGAAACTGATAGAAGGCGTTACCTTTACCGAGGTAGGCTTTGCCAATGGCAACACCGAGAACCCAACATACAATGAGGTATATACCGACCAGACGGGCTATGCCGAGACGGTGCATCTGCGTTACAATCCGGCAGTTGTAAGCCTGCGGTTCCTTCTGGATATGTATTTCAAGGCCATCGACCCCACCAGCCTCAACAAGCAGGGCGAAGACGAGGGCACACGTTACCGCACGGGCATCTATTACAGCGACCCTGCCGACCGTGCCGTCATAGACGCAGCCGTGGCCGAAGAGGCCAGAAAGTACGGCTTGCCGCTGCAAGTCGAAGTGGAGCCGCTGCGTAACTTCTACCGTGCCGAGGAGTACCATCAGGACTACCTCGACAAAAACCCGTCGGGTTACTGCCATCTGCCTGTGGCTCTCTTCGAGCTGGCTCGCAACGCAAGGGAGCAATAGCCGTTGAGGTATATGTATGTAAAGCAATAAAAAAAAAACCACTTCAATATGAAATCAATCAAGAGAATCATCATGCTAGCCATTTTGACATTGGCATTGCCAATGCTGCTGACGAGCTGTGAAAAAGACAATAAGGACAATGACGCTTTTATAGGCAAATGGGCTAACACGGCACAGTCGTACGAAATAACCATTGCAGGGCAGGAGAACATTCCGGAAGGATGTATCTGTATGGAGTTTACAGATAAAAAGGTGTGGATATCCGACTCCCGTACGGACTGCCTACCGGAGTGGCATAAATATACCCTCTCGAAAAAAGACGGCAAGCAGCTGATAGAAATTGAAGGCGGCTGTTATTCTGGATATGTATTTATTGTGGAAGAACTAACCAGCGATGAACTGGTGCTGTCACCAAGAAGCAATGGAATCGACTGGGACTTCCGCTACATCATGAAACGCTGCGAGGAATAGGCATGGCCTGATTAAAGGAAACCCGCCCGTTTGTCTAGTCGAGACCTTGACAAAGGTCACAAAAAGAGGAAACCTTTTATATAGATATAAAATATGAGAAACCTTTTGTTCTCCGCTTGGCTGCACTCCGTTTGCCATCCTTTGGAACGCTATCGAAAGCCACTGGCTTTCTTCATCCTGCTGGCGGCGTTCGCTGTGCTGCCCCTCGCCGCCCACGCCCAAGAGCAGGGTTTCCGCTGGGGCAAAAGGTCCGTAGGGGAAGAAATTGGTAATTCCATAATTGACAGAGTGGTGGATTCCTATGTTGATAATGTGGGGAATACCTATATTTTCGGGACGTTCGGCATGCTCGCTAGATTGTACGATGACGGTTCACTAAGTCCACTAATATGTCCGATGGATCTCTGTGCCTTGGAAATGGGATATATGATTGAGGAAAGCCAAGGCGTCTTCTTGGCCAAGATTGATTCTCTTGGAAATATCCTGTGGTGCAAGTCGGCCCGTAACGGCAGCCGAAATTCAGGTTGTGTACCATGGGATAATATGGTCATGAAAGACAATCGAATAACCATCGCTTTCGATAATACCTACGGGAGCGAAGCATGGAATTGGTTCTACTTTTTCGACACCATGCTTATAGAACCGAGTGGGCAATACCATACCTCTGACATTAAAACATACTTTGTCACATTTGACTTGGATGGAAATCGACTCGACTATCATAGCATACAGCTGTTTGCTTATACAGATCCAGAATATACTAATTTTTTTAATACTCCGCTTAGTGGTCAAGGTCAATTAAACCATCGAGGCTATTTTTTAGGCGATAAAGATGACAATATCCACATTTTTGCTTGTGGCGATTTCTATGGAGAAGACTCGCTGCACAAGGCATACATTATAGTGGATAACGACACCAACAGAAGATATCCGTTGAATATTAGAACTCTGAATGGAAAATTTTATTCCTCAACAGTGTACTACAAGCTGAACAGCAGCTGGAACCTGGTTGACTCAAGATTCTTGATAGACAGTATTACGGTGTGGAGTCCCTCGGGCTCACATTATGCAAATATCAATATAGAGAAAGCAATTATTGATGGTGACGTTATTTATGCCAACTGCTTCTTTAATTCCAATGACTGTTATTTCAGCATCGACACCCTGTCGGTCAGGGTGTATCTGGATTCTGTCCACTACCTGAGAATCGACAACACCATTGACTGGCAAGGGGGAATGCCCTGTCTGCTGAAAATGAACAGGGATGGCGAAATCGTCTGGACACAACAGCTATATAACGAAAACGGATCAACCTTAATTCCAAATGTTAATTATGGAGATGCTGGAGGTGTCGCGACGGACGAAGAAAACGTTTACGTTTACTATTTGCCTGATATAGGATATGACACCAAATTCTATCTTGACAGCTTGCACAATACAAGGCTTCCTCAAAGTACACTTCATGCACATAGTTATTGTTTAGTTGTCTCGTATAACCGCAATACTGGCCTTCCTGTCGACTATTATGTTGTGGATACGGTAAATGACTGTAACATGTCACATAACTCTTTGGCAGTTCTCGGTGACGAGTTGCTGTTGAATGTGTTTTTTGGGTTTAACCACTATATAAAAGAAACAGCATTATGCAAGATTAACAAGTATACCAAAGAGGTGACCCGCTTGTTGTCAATACGTTATGGATCTGTAGCGTCGTCCATAAATATGTCGGTAAACAGCCATGGGTGGGTGTTCCGGGGTGAATTTGGCGATAATCCAAGAGTTTATGACAGCATCTTCTTATTCCCAGGATACTATCAAGCGGCCTCCGTTATGACGCTCTTCTACGACTCCTCGTTGGACCTGCATCGTCCGAAGCCTTGTTCCCCTGTGGATTCGCTGTGGAGCGACGGGACTTTCGGTAATACGGTCACCCTCTCTTGGAGCAGTTCTGCCAGTCATCCTGGCTATGAACTGGCCTATATCCCCGAAACAGGCAGCTGGGACAACGCCACTATCGTCGAGACATCGGTCACCACGTTGGCCGTTACCCTGCCCGACGACGGGTGCCACCTGTTCCGTGTCCGTGCCATGTGCGATGGCAACCGTGTAGCACACAGTGCTTGGAGCAACAGCATCACCGTCTGCCCCGGAGTAGGAATTGGCGAAGCTGACGGTTCTTCCGCCATTACAATCTATCCCAACCCGTTCCTTCAGAGAGTGACCATTGTGGTTCAAAACGGAGAGCCGTTGGCAGAAACCGCTACCCTCACTGACCTTACAGGTCGCCGTGAGCAGGTGCACCTCAAAGTTGAGGGCACAGGCCGCTATACCCTTGACCTTACCGCTACTCAAATATTCAAACAATCAGGCAATCAGGCGATTCTTCTCACTCTCACCACAGCATCAGGCAAGACCAACACCGTACGACTAATGAAAATGTCCGACATATTTTCACGATGAAACCAATTAGAAACATTCTGCTTTCGTTCCTGCTGCTTGGCATCGGTATGCCGTGCGGAGCTCAGAGTGTTGTCAACAGGATGCTGGGGACGGACTTTTGGATGATGTTCCTGAAAAATTCCGAAGAAGATTTTGAGATCGGAGAGAATTTCGACTGTTTTTTTGTACTGACTGCCACCGAGGAAAGTAGTGTCATAATAAGTAATTCCGGTAGCTGGGATACGATGGTAACTGTTCCTGCGGATGGAGTTTTACGTGTGTCTGTTCCCGACGACCAATCGTCAACTCACCATTTCGGCGCGCTGATAGAGAACAGAAGTTGGCATATACAGTCTACAACACCTATATCGGTCACCGCCCACAACCACGGGATTGCCACTTATGATGCTACGGCAATTTTGCCCACCGATGCTTTGCGCTGCGACCATATGGCTATGGTTTATCAAACGGCTCCTAACGGGCCTCAAGTGGGAATCATAGCTCCGTATGACAGCACAAATGTTCAGATTGTTTTTGATAAGAATATTTGCAATTTAGACAGTGTTATATATAATGCCGGCGACACGCTGGAACTGCTGTTAATGAGTGGTCAGACTTGCCTGTTGCGCAATGCAGGATTGAACTCCAGCCAGGTGCCGTGGGTGACAGGAGGTATTGATTTGACCGGTACGCGTATTCGCAGTAGCAAGCCAGTCGCAGTATTTCAGGGCAATAATAGAAGTCTTGTTCCACGCTCCTGTGGCGTGGCTTCAGACCATTTGTATGACCAGTGTAAGCCCGTTGAATATTGGGGTACCCATTTTGTATTCAATCCTGCCATTCACCGTCAACGACGTCAATTGGATTATCCGCCAACTACCTATTACAACTATGGGGATATTGTACGGGTGTTGGCTTTGGAAGATGGATGCCGTGTAAGTTTGGATGGACAAGAGGTGACGACATTGCAATCAGGTGGATTCTATGATTTTGTTTTTTCTGATCACAATACAACGTTGCCTCTCGGATATAATATGGACTTTCATCAATCTCAATGTATTGAAATTACCGCTACTTCACCAGTTATGGTCGGATACTTCATTACGGGGAATCATTTCGGTGGTCATCCGGGCGACCCTGCGTTTATGACTATGCCGCCCATTGAGAATGGTGTAGACCACGCTATTTTCCATCCTTACAATTCTCGACTTGTTACACAACATTGGATTAATATAGTTACACCGTCGTTGTATGCCTCGCAAATCACCCTTGACGGCTTAAATATCAGTAGTCAGTTCTCGTCAACAGCCAACGGCTATAGTTATGCACGAATTCCGGTGTCGGACACCACCCATACGCTCGATGCTGCCGATGGACACTTCATTGCTTGGCTCTACGGCTTGGGAGATCAAGAAAGCTATCTGCACGCTATTGCCTTGAATACAGTGAACAAGGCATACAATGTATGGACACAACGGCACGACGCCTGCGTCGGCGACACTGTCACGGTAAGTTTATTAAAGTATGCCGACAGCCTTTCGTCCGTATGGTACATTGACGGCAATCTGGCTGGAATAGCGATGGACACAATGAACGTAGCATTCGACAGTGCTGGTACGCATCAGATAATGACTGTTATAACTCCAATAGGCGACACGGTATATACTTATATTACCGTTGAAAAGTATCATACATCACATTCGGTCGAGATAATATGCTCTGGTAAGTCCTATGACTGGCGCGATCAAACACTGACTATGGCAGGAATCTATTATGATACACTGTCCGGAATGGGAGTATGCGACACTATCTTGGCCCTGCATCTCAATGTTACGCCACCTCCTGTTAACACATTATACGACACTCTGTGCCAAGGCGACACTTACACTTGGCGCGGAAGGACGCTTAACGAAGAGGGCGAATACGCCGACACACTGTCAAATGCCGTCGGGTGCGACTCTGTTCTGGCTCTGAGTTTGTACTTGCGCCCCTATCCGGAAGTCACTGTCTACGATACATTCTGCACAGGTACCGTTTACCAATGGTATTATGGTCGTTCTATTACAGCGGAGGGTACGTATGTCGATACCATAGGCGTACACGACGGCTGCGACAGCATAGTTAAACTGGAACTGTCATCTCTCGTAACGCCACAGATATCACTTGCTATATATGAGGACTGTAACAGCAAGGAATACACCATTGTATCAACCGTGGAACCCGACGACGACATATCACCGTTTTGGTATTCTCTGCCGACTGACAGCACATTGGATGGGCAACAATGGGACAGTATTGTCATTTCTCCCATAGCCGCAACGCTCTACACCCTTGCCTTTGAGGGCCGTTGTCCTAACGACACTGTTATATTGCTGAATCCATCGGAATGGCCTGTTGCAGCGATGGAAGTGCATCCTCCCATGTTGAATCTGGATAACCTTCAACTTGTGGCGCAAGATGTAAGCCTGAATGCAACAGAGCGGACGTGGTATGTAGACGATGTGATTGCTGGACATGCGTCAACACTGTATTATTCTGCCTCGGCTGCATCGGACAGCGTCTGGCTGACACTTGTTGCCAACCGTGGAGAATGTGCCGACACTGCATATGCAACAATACCGATAACACACAGCGTGATTTGGGCTCCCAACGCATTCACTCCCGACGGAGAAAACAACCAGCGTTTTATTATTAAGGGTAATGATGTTACGCTGATAGACCTGTACATCTATGCCCGCAACGGTGTATTGGCTTGGCATAGCGACAATCCATCGGAAGGGTGGAATGGAACTCTTGGGGAAGGAACTCCTTGTCCGCAAGCTACATATACTTGGATATTGCGTTATATTAATAATTACCAGCCTAATACGATTAAGAAGGCTGTCGGGACAGTGACATTAATCCGATAAGCTATAACGCTATTCTAAATGACCTCAAATACAAAAGAAAAGAGGCAGTGACCCTCATTGGGCACTGCCTTTTTTTTAACTTTAACCTTAACGTTAACTGTTTATCTTCTCAATCAAAAAAAAACTCACACTTCACACTTCATACCTCATACTTCAAACCTCAAACCTCTTACTTCAGATAATATGTCACTGTGCTGACCACGCGGATTTTCTTCATCTGCGGTGTGTTCTCGTCGAGGTCGTCTATCTCGAAATAACCTTGCGAGGCGGTACGCATCTTGCCGATGCGGCTGTGGCTGTTCTTGGCGAACTCCTCGGCACTCTCGCGGGCTTTCTCAAGACTCTCAGCAATCATGGAGGGTTTTATGTCGTTCAGTCCGAGGAACTGGTAGTCGGCATAGCCGCTGACGAGGATGTCCTGTTTCAGCAGGTCGCTCTCGAGGGTGTTCTGCAACTTGTTGATGATGTCCATCTTCGAGGTGTAGACGCTGATGGTCTGGCTGGCGTTGTAGCGGTAGCTGATGTTGCTGACATCGGTGGAGTAGGTATAGCTGTCGTTGTAGTTGGCGCTGTTGCAGAAAATCTCGCTGTCGTCAAGCCCGGCTTTGCGGAGCATCTCAAGGATGACGGTGTTGTTGTGGTCTATGGTCTGGCGTATGTCTGCCAGGGAATTGCTCTTGGCGGTGTAGCTGATGCGGTATACCACGCGGTCGGCTGGCACCTCTCTCTCGCAGAGACCGCGGACGGTGACGGTGTCGTCAAAGGATTTGAGGGTACGTACCGTCCATACTAACATCAGTCCGAGCACGAAAGCGGCAAGGACGATGCTGGTTCCGAGAATGTAGTTTTTCTTGAATGGGATTTGACTGCCTTTCATATTGTTGCTTTTTTATTGTTGTCATGATAACGCAGCCGGAAAGGAATTATTGTTGCCGGGGAAAAGAATTGCTCAGGGCGAAATCAGGGGATGTTCAACAACTTGTGTATCTGCAGCGAGAGTCGCCATTCGGGGTGTTGCTTCACATAGTCCACCGTGTGTCGTACAATCTCCTCGTTTTCTGTGGCGTTGCCTGTATCGCAGGGTTGCAGGAAACGGCCGTGCGACACCTCGATATTGCTGTATTCGCAGGGCTCGTGGATACCGTCGAAGAGCACTTTAAGCTCGTTGACGCTCGTTAGCACGACATGGGCCTTGTCCTGAATGAACAAGTCCTTGGGCGACAGGGTTATCCAGTCGACATTGGGAGGCAGTGCATGGGTTCCGTTGGTCTCCACGGTCACCTTTCTGCCGAGGCCGTGCAGAGCGTCGACAAGGGTCTCTGTGAGCTGCAGCGATGGTTCGCCGCCGGTGATGACGACGAGGTTTGCCGGATAGGAGGAGACCTGTGCAAGGATTTCCTCCTCGGACATCTCTGTGCCGCTCTCATGCCGTGTGTCGCAGAAAGGACAGCGGAGGTTGCAGCCCGAGAGACGGACGAACACCGCTGCGGTCCCGCTATTGTATCCCTCACCTTGAAGCGAATAGAATATCTCGTTGATAAGCATTGTCTATTGTCAATGATTAACACATTCACAAATTAACACATTCACAAATTAACACATTCACAAATTAACACATTCTAACATTCATCTACATAGCTGGCAATGTTTCCTGAACTCTCCTGCACATCGACGCGGTAGCAGCAAGGTATCTGCTCGCAGCACCACCGTGCCAGGTTCTCTGCGGTGGGGTTATAAGGAATTACGTCGTTCAGAATCTTGTGGTCCAGGGGCTTGGCGATGAGGCGTTTTATCTCGCAGAAATCGATGATCATGCCGTTCCTGTCAAGTTCCTTCGATTTGCAGTAGACGGTGATGGTCCAGTTGTGGCCGTGCAGTTCGCTGCATTTGCTGGGGTAGTCTAATTCCAGACGGTGAGCGCCGGATATCTCTAAGGTTTTCTTTAAGTAATACATATATGTTATCGGATTGTTCGGATTAATAATAGATTGTAGGGTCCTTTATGCCGGCTTCCTTGAAAGCCTCCTGGCGTTCGTGGCAGGTGCCGCATTTGCCGCAGTGCCGCTCGCCGCCTTTGTAGCATGAGTATGTGGCACCGTAGTCTATGCCCAGGGCAGCCCCTCTGCGGACTATCTCTCCTTTCGTGAGGTTTGTGTAGGGCGCCGCAATCCTGACATTGATGTAGGTGCCTGCCTGAGTGGCGCCATCCATGGCGTTGATGAACTCCGGTCGGCAGTCGGGATAGATGGCGTGGTCGCCGCCATGGTTGGCGATGAGGACGCGCGAGAGACCGCGGCTTTCGGCGATGCCGCAAGCCACCGACAGCATGATGCCGTTACGGAACGGCACCACGGTGGAACGCATATTCTCGTCGTCGTAGTTGCCCTCGGGGATGGCGTCGGCCCCCGAGGTGAGGGAGGAGGCGATATGTTTTTTGATAAAGCCGAGGTCTATGACCAGGTGTTCTATGCCGAGACGATGGCAATGTTCACGGGCACAAGCTATCTCGCGTGCGTTGTGGTTGCTCCCGTAGTCGAAAGAGATTGCCAGTGCTATGCGGCTCCGCTCTTCATAGAGCAATGTCGTGGAGTCCAGTCCACCCGAATAAATAATCACCGAATCCTTGGCCGGTAGTGTTGTTTTTTGCATCTTTCTTGTTTTGTTAGAGGGGGTTAGCAAGAATACCCCTGTAATTAATTCGTCTGCAAAATTATAAAGAAATCTTGGAACGACAAAATAATTCTTTATTAGGTGTGTTAGGTATGCACACTGATTTATATTTTTGATAAGACTAATAGGGCTTATAGGACCTATTAGTCTTCTGGGGTTCTTATAGGTTTAGTGGCCTTGATGGCTGTCGCGGTAGGCTATGCGGGCACGAGTCATTTCTTCTCGGATGCCGCCTTGTTGGACAAACTGCTCTTTTAGGCGTTCTATAAGCTTGGTTAACATTGCATCAGTCTGATGAATCAGTGTAATTGCAATATTGGCCACTGCCTCATCGGAACGCACCTGTATGGCCTCGCGGTAGTAGGCCGAGTCGTTATGACTGGCCACTACCCGGCGTGCCTGCTGGTAACGTTCGTCATCCAGCATCCATTGCGACAAGCCTCTTACTCTCAGATAGTCCTCATAATCTATCAATAATTCCTGTAGACTGGCTTTGGCCACATTGACAAGCTTCAGTTCGGTTTCACGCGAGGTGGTGCTTGCAGCACTGCCTTCAGCTATATTCTGCTTGCCCGACCTCGCTGCTTGTACCATCTGGTCGATGGTGCGGTCGCCCTTCTCCAAGAACCGATGTGCAAAGAAGAATGTCACATCATAGATGCACTCCGCCTTCTGGTAGACTATCAATGACCGATAGTTGCCCCTCAAGGGGAGGAATGTCTTGTTGGTGGGCATGGTGGCTTTTTCAGACTATTGGAATTATTAGGATTATAGGACCTATAGGACCTATAGGACTTATAAGACTTATAGGTCCTATAGGTCTTATTGGAGTGTTAAAACAATCCTTCGAGGACAGAATCTTCTACCAGGTTGGGCATGGTGACTTTCAGTTCGGGGCAAATCTCCATGGCACGCTTGATGGCGAATATGGCGCCTTCGTTGCGGGCCCAACTGCGGCGGCTGATGCCGTTGTTGACATCCCAGTGGAGCATCATGTGGAGACGACGGTCGCAGGCTTCGCTGCCGTCGAGCACCATGCCGAAACCGCCGTTCATCACTTCTCCCCAGCCTACGCCGCCACCGTTGTGGATACTTACCCATGTGGCGCCGCGGAAGCTGTCGCCTATGACGTTCTGCACGGCCATGTCGGCACAACGGTTGCTGCCGTCATAGATATTGGAGGTCTCGCGGAAGGGGCTGTCGGTGCCGCTGACATCGTGGTGGTCGCGGCCCAGCACGATAGGTGCGCTGATTTGTCCTTTGCGGATGGCTTCGTTAAAGCGGGCTGCTATCTTGGTACGGCCTTCGCAGTCGGCATAGAGGATGCGTGCCTGGGAACCCACGACGAGGTGGTTCTCCTTGGCACCTTTTATCCATTGTATGTTGTCGTGCATCTGCTGCTGTATCTCGGCGGGAGCTGAGGCGGCAATCTCGGCGAGGACTTCCATGGCGATATGGTCGCTCTTGTCGAGGTCTTCGGGCTTGCCACTGGTGCAGACCCAACGGAAGGGGCCGAAGCC
>JAGADZ010000077.1 GCA_017613375.1 Bacteroidales bacterium
CCATTCCGAACAGAGAAGTTAAGCCCGCCCTCGCTGATGATACTGCACTTGTTTGTGGAAAAGTAAGTCGCCGCCCATTTTTTATAAGGGAACCGATTTCGGTTCCCTTTTTTTATTGAAAAATGTAGCACTTTTGCAACAATTTTTATAAGGAGTTTAAGAGATGAGACTCCATTTTTTTGTTTTTGGTGGCTATGGAGTTCGGTTGCCTCATCAAGCTCGGCAGGCATACCACGCTCCACTTCGGTCGCGGGCCAAAGCACACCTCTTCCGTATAAAAAAAAGCTGTGAAACAAGTTCACAGCCTTTTTTATCTATTTTGATTGTCGTTATTTCAGCACCTCTACGACACCGTTACGTTGTATGTCGCCGAGGTATCCTTTGCCAACAAATCTCCAGAAATAGGTGCCTGAAGGGATGTTGTCGGCAGCAGGATCCCAGAAATCTTCTTCGCTTGCAATGTTTTCCTTGTAGTACACTCTCTTGCCCCAACGGTCGTAGATGGCGAGTGAGTTGTTCGGGTAGCCAAGACCGTCGATGAGGTTCTTGATTTCGAACTTGTCGTTAATGCCGTCACCATTAGGAGTGATTACGTTCGGGAACTGTAGGAAGTCGTTAACCAGCAGGATGTTGTTCTCTATGGTGTCACGGCATTCCACAATATTACCGCTTGGGCCAATATTCTGTGTCATTGCAATCAGACGAGCGATATAACTGCCGGAGATATCTTCACCCTCAGTCGTCCATTCGAATGATGGGTTCACATCTGTGAGAGTGTGGTATGAAATAGGATTGTCACGGTCATACTGAATCTCCCAGTAATATTTGTTATTGCTCGACTGCGGTATAGTCATGTTCTGGAATGTCACCTGAGGATGCAGTACAGTTGGGTTCACAGGATCCCACGAGAATCGTGCCACGGGACTTGAATAGACTGTGATAAGGTCTTCGTAAATCAGTGAGTCTTGGCAACCATGTTCACTTGTGACATAGTATTTGAATCCATATTGGCCTGTGGCGTATGTATGGGTCGGGCTTTCAGCTGTCGAACTATCGCCGTCGCCGAATATCCATCTGTAAGAGTATCCTCCGTCGGTAGTGTTCTGGAAATGAATTGTGAATGGCTCACAACCTTCCAATGGGTATATACCTGGGTCGAAGTTCGGTGCAGGCTGCTTGTTGATATTGATCCTTATTGAATCTCGTGCCGAGCAAGAAGTTCCATAAATACTGTCCCTATTCGTTACTTCTACTGTATACAACGTGGATTGTCCAACATAGGCTCTTGACATGATTGTATCGCTGATCTGTCCGAAAGGCTCCCACATATATGAGTAGTTGTTTGTTGCTGTATGGCGGTCTTTTGCATCAATTGGTATCTGCTCAACGTCACAAATCAGTACATCCTCACCGAGGTTAGGACTGGGTGTCCATGTCGTGGTGATACTTGTTAGCGAATCCCATACACATCCGAATTCGTCGTATATTGTCACAAATATGGGGAATGTTCCTGCTGTATCGGGTGAAGAGATATATGTCATCACGCTGTCACGTTTCGACATATGCAGACCACGGAAGTAGCCGAGATCCCAGTCTCCGTAGGATGAGTCGGCAACCCATACCACAGAGTCAAGACCTACCTGATACTCGCATCCAACACCGGAACTGATACCGCAGATATCCATAGACCAGTTGAATATCCAGCCGTTATCTGCTGCCCATGTATCGCATATCTCTATTTCCCACGCTCCATTAAGAGGACATCCTACAAGAGCCTCAAAGTCTTCAGCAGGCAAGTAATAGTCTAACTTGTCTTCATGGTTACTTGGATGTTTGGAATTGAATGTGCTTGTACCGCATGTTTGTCCTGCTTTGGTAAATGGGGAAGGAATCACATCAAAAGTATAGGTGATATTATCGGCGAAGCCACCGCCTGCAATGTATTCGGCAGCAGAGGGGGCCATGGTGTTTGCAAACTCACCGTCGATAAGCATGTAGGCGGAGTTACGCGTGAAGCAGTAGTCTTTACCGACTCCGTACATATTGTCGTTGGGTTGGCATCCGCTGTCCCAGGTACCGTCGCTTGCACCGCCGTAGGGGTATCCTGTATACATACCGCCACCGCCGTATGTTCCTTCATCCGCATTTCCGTTGGGAGCATCTGATTTATTCTTATATTTCAGGTATGTTTTCTTCCCTGTAGGACATTTCAGAGCCAATGTGTAGTCTCCCATGAAGGAGTGTTCATAGTTGATACATACTGAGCAGATATCCTCTTTTGAATTGACTTTTCTTCCTGAGGGGAAGTCATCAAATACAACGGTAGCAGTAAAACAGGGGCTTCCGTATACGGCAGTACAGGGAGGACCGTCAGGGATAAATGTCTGACATTCTCTTGTCTTGGTCTTTAATTTTTCAAAAGTGATATGTTTTAATGTCACTGTGCCGTTCTCTCCTTCGTATCCGACATTCACCAACAGTGAATCCGTGCTGCATATCGGGTTGAGGTTAAACAATGTCTTGATAGGATTCTGAGCGATTCTGACACGTACGGTGGCGGATATCATACTCGGACAGTTCATCTCATCGTACATGGAAAGAACCACGTCGTAACAGTCTAAGTCTGTATAGTGAGCTATGCATGAATTCTTTGCTCCGATTTCATACAAGGTATCGCGGCCGTTACCCATATCCCATTTAAACAAGGTCGTCATGTCGTTCGGGTAGTAGTAGCCGTAATTGTGGGTGTATGTTCCACCCCCCTTTAACATCAGGTCTTCACCGACACACAATGTCACACCTGTGAATAATTCCTCAGAAACAGTTATGATTGTATCGCCGCTTGTATTGACATGTATGGAGGTGTCTATGACAGTATAGGGCTTCATGAAGGCAGAGTCGACAATCACTCCGTTCACCAGTTTGTAGTACATTGTGTCAATATGAGGTGTCGGTATTTCGCACGGCACCATACAACTGATGGCAATATTGAATCCGTGGTTGGAATTATCTGGTCTTCCTGGACCTGAATGGGAGACAAATTTCAGTGTAAGATAGTTGGATGTGTTTAAAGAAGTCGGTGTAATCTGATGGAACTCAAGATTGTTGTGAGTGTTGTTTGCTGCAATGATCAGGGGAGCATTAACGCTTCCGCCGTCATATATGTACAGCGTGTCCCTTTCATTTATGTCAAATACTTGAAACATAAGTGAAAGCACAAACGGTGCGACACAGTTAGGATTATAAATGGACAATGTATATGAAGAGTCCAGTGAATAGGCATCGCCGTCATATCCATTGTCGTCAGTCAGGAATGCACCGTCTGTAGGTATTACCAATGTGTCACCGTTTATTGACGCGTCAAGATGATAAACTATTGCACCACCTTGTCCCGATGCTGACATTGCATATGTGAGCAGTAATGCTATGACTAAAAAATGTTTTATTGTTTTCATTGTCATTTCCTTTCTTGCATTTCTGATTGATTGTTATCTTTGATTCCTTCCACTGTTTTCCATCTCACTGGTCATTCTGTGGGCATCTTCAAACGAGCGTATGCCAAGATAGTTGTATTGTGAACCTGGGGTCCTGACGTATACAGTCTCATCTTTTCTCGCTTTTTGAAGCTGGTTGAAAGAATATCTGTACAAGCTTAATGTGGTTAAATCGACAACAAAATTGTCGGTCAGATTCTGGCCGGTACTGTATTCAAACACATCGCTCAGGTTATACACCACAGCGTCGTTTGGTACAGTGTTTGTCACAAAGAAGGTGTTGTGCGAAAAATTGCAATACCAAGACAACTTCTCCGGTGCCATTCTCTCAATAACAGAAGAGTCATAGTTGTAACGTGGCAGTACAATGGACGCACAGTCCTGTGCTTTTGCTTTTCCACCGATTACAAGGAGTGTTAGTACTCCTATAAAAATTATTTTTTTCATATTATATGTTTTTTTTCTTATTCTTATTATTCTTATGACCAATCATTTGCTTGATTGTTGATGCCTATGATTTTGACTTTTTTCAAGCGGTTTTTTCCCTCGTTTTCGTCTATATAGTGTATGTGAAGTCCTGAAAAAGTTTAAAATATATTCTTAAAAAAAGTTAAAATAATTTTAGTTATGATTAAAAATTAGTTTGCTCATTTAGTTCGCGGTCCAAAGCAGTAACAATTGTTGTTTTTAATAGTTTGATTGAGAGTAAAAATCTTCAACCTTTAACTTATAAACTTTAACCTTTATCAGTTACTTGTCATGCTTTTCTAAGGTGGTTAATCAGTGCCATGAGCAGGCCTAAGCATATGAATCCGCCAGGTGCAAGTATGAAGAGCAGCATACCGTCGGCATCGCCGATAAAACTGTTGCCGAAAAATGTTCCGGCACCGAGTGCTTCACGAACAATGCCTAATAGTGTCAGTGCCCAGGTGAAGCCCAGACCCATGAATAATCCGTCAAGCAGTGAATGCCATACGTTATTCTTTGAGGCAAAGGCCTCGGCACGACCCAGAACGATACAGTTCACCACGATAAGAGGTATGAACAATCCCAAAGATTCAAATAATGAGGGCAGAAAGCCTTGCATGACCATTTGAACAATGGTGACAAAAGTGGCAATCACCACGATAAAGCAGGGTATACGCACCTTGTCAGGGACTACACTCTTCAAAAGCGATATTACGATGTTTGACATCATAAGCACAAACGTTGTGGCCAAACCCATGCAAAGACCGTTGATGGCCGATGTTGTGGTGGCAAGGGTGGGGCACATTCCTAACACAAGTACCCATGTGGGGTTCTCTTTGATAAGGCCGTTTTTTATTATTTCTGATGCTTTCATTGTTGCTTTCCTTTCTATTTGTTATATGCTTCAAATGCGGTGTTCACCAATCTGCAGAATGCTCTTGATGTAATGGTTGATCCGGTTATGGCATCAACATCACCTCCGTCTTTTTTGACTTTGAGTCCGTTGGCTCCGGGATTCATGGTAATTACGTTACCTTTGCCTTCTTTCTGGAACCATTTGTCTGCTTTGGCGCCGAGACCGGGAGTCTCGCTCGAAGCAAGTATTTCGTATCCACTGATATTCCCTTCGGCATCAAATCCAACCATTGCCGAAAGTTTTCCTCCGAACCCGTTCGGGTCGAAAGACTCTATGGCTTTCCCTACAATGTTGCCGTTGGCGTCGACAGCGGTGTAGCGTGCCATCTTGACATCGCCTTTCTCAGTGGTGACAATTACAGTGTCTATTGTGTATTTATCGTGCTGTGGAAGAACCTTGGCCACTGCTTTGGCCACCTTTTCTTTATTCACATTCTCTATGGGACCTTTTGTCACATTGTTTACTAATGCCAAAGCCAGACCTGCTGCAAGAGCTATGAATGTAAGCGCTAACAGCATGTTTTTCAGTGAGGATTCTGCTTTCTTTGCCATGATGATATTTTATTGATATGTTGTTGTGATGAAATGTTGATAAGAAAAAGGTTAGTTTGCAAAACGTTTTGGTTTGCACCATCTGTTTATCAGAGGTGTTACCGAGTTCATCAGTAGTATGGCGAAACTGACACCTTCAGGATAGTTGCCCCAGTTACGGATGATGATGGTCAAGAGACCGCATCCAACGCCGAAAATGAGCTGACCGCTCTTTGCCATCGGAGACGTGACCATATCTGTCGCCATAAAGCAGGCTCCAAGCATGATGCCGCCAGTGAGAATGGTCGTCAACGGGTCAATGAATTGATCTGGATTACAGAGCCAGAGAATACCGCTGAAAACAAATGCTGTCCCGATAAATGCGACAGGAATATGCCAACTGATGATTTTCTTGCACAAAAGATAGATGGCTCCTATAAGAATTGCTATCGCCGATACTTCACCGAGGGAGCCTCCCATGTGTCCCAAGAAAATGTCACACAGTGACGGCAGCCCCAATGTCGGGTCTGACATGATGTCGGTAAGTGAACGTCCCGTCGAGAGCTGTTCTTTTATTAGACCCAGCGGAGTGGCGCCGGTTACAGTATCAATCGACATTGGGAACCAGCTTCCTGTTTTTGGCCATGTGGTCATCTGAACAGGGAAGGAGATAAGCATGAACACACGTCCTACAAGTGCAGGGTTGAAGGGGTTCTTGCCTAATCCTCCGAAACTCATCTTGCCTATGCCTATGGCTACAAGTGCACCAATGGCTACCAACCAAATCATTTCCTGTGTGGCGGGGACATTGAAGGCAAGTAACAGACCTGTAACTATTGCTGAACCATCACAGATGGTGCTCGGGACCTTCATCACGAATTTCTCTATCAGCCATTGGAACAGAATGCAGCAACCTACCGAGATTATGCTGATCAGCAGTGCGTTGAGGCCAAAGAAAGCCACGGCAACTATCAGCGAAGGTACCAATGCCAAGTTCACGCGCCACATGATTTTCTTCGTTGATTCATCGCT
Source organism: Bacteroidales bacterium (assembly GCA_017613375.1). Lineage (GTDB taxonomy): Bacteria > Bacteroidota > Bacteroidia > Bacteroidales > P3 > Colimorpha. The sequence continues at coordinate 6,441 of JAGADZ010000077.1, forward strand.
GTGTACATGCGGCGATCCTGATACGTTTAGCAGTTTCATATTGTTTTTTTATTTTTATATATTCATTAATTTTATTAAAGGCAATTAAATAGCGTTGTCAGTTCTCCGTTATTTTTTCTTTGCCATCAAAATACCCCTGTACAGGTTCTTGCCAAGCCTGATTTCGTCAAGCAGAGGCTTGTTTGCGGGACAGGAGAAGAAACAGCATCCGCATTCTATGCAGTCTAAGATGTTTGCAGCTCCGGCCTCTTCAATACGTCTGTTCTTGACTAATGATGAGAAGAGATATGGCTCCAACCCCATAGGGCATGCGTTCATACACTTGCCGCAACGGATGCAGTTGCTCTCTTTTGCACGTTCAGCCTCGCCTTCGTCGATAACAAGCACGCTTGATGCCCCTTTTGTTGTCGGACCGTCAAGATTGCTTATAGCCTTGCCCATCATGGGGCCTCCGCTGATAACTTTGCCTGTTGTGGCGGGAAGTTCATTGATGGCATGGGCTATCAAGTCGTTGTATGTGGTTCCGACTCTTACCTGGTAGTTGTGCTGTGACGGCAGCTTCTTGCCGGTGACGGTGAGGATGTTTTCAATCAACGGCTTGTTCTTCTGGATGGCTTCGTATACGGCAAATGCCGTTCCGACATTACTTACCACACAGCCCACATCGATAGGAAGTTTGCCCGACGGCACGCGACGGCCTGTGATGGCATTTATCAGCTGTTTTTCGGCACCTTGCGGATATTTGACCTTCAAGGGCTCGACGATAATGCCTTCAAACTCTTTGGCCGTCTTAGTCATTACAGCAATAGGCTCTGGTTTGTTGTTTTCAATGCCAATGTATGCGTTGGGGACACCGAGGGCTTTCCTCAAAATGCTTACACCTATGCAAATCTCTTCGGCGTGTTCCATCATTGCACGGTGGTCGGAAGTCAGGTATGGCTCACATTCCACGGCGTTGATGATAAGATATTCCGCCTTTTTATCGGGAGCTATCGAATATTTGATATGCGTGGGGAATGTGGCGCCACCAAGACCTACGATGCCCATGGCTTTCAGTTTGTCAACAATCTCCTTGGGTTCTAAGGTGCATTCGCGTTTTATGTCGGGTGTACGGTCAATGCTCTCGTCCCATTCGTCACCTTCCACATTGATGTAGATTGCCGGTTTAGTCAATCCGAAAGCATCCTTGCAAGTGTCAATCTTTGCCACTGTACCGCTGAAGGGCGAATGGATGTTGGCACACATGAATGTTTCAGCCTTGCCAATAAGCTGCCCTACTTTTACTTTGTCGCCTTTCTCAACACAGGGTGTTGCAGGGGCTCCAAGATGTTGTGTCATAAGTATTGCGGCACTTTTAGGCAGCGGAAACTGCTCTATGGCAGCAGTGGTCGATATTTTGTTTTCTTCGGGGTGGACACCACCCATGGCGAATGTTTTCATATATCCTCGTCTTGCTTTTTTCGTTATGCTTTTGTTTCGGTTTTGACTTCTTCGGCAGCGTTTTGTGCTGTGGCGGCTTCAGCGGCAGGCTTCTCTGTTGCAGCGGGTCTTTCCACTTTGGGAGGGAAGTTCACTGCGTGGATGGCACCTGTAGGACACTCGGCGACGCATTTGCGGCACAGCTTACACTTGGTGAAATCTATGTATGCTAAATTGTTCTCTACGGTGATGGCACCGAAAGGACAAGTCTTCTCGCATTTGCCGCATCCTATACAGGCTGCCGTACATGATTTACGTGCCTCACCTCCTTTTTCTTTGTTACGGCAGGCAACAAAAACTCGCCTGTTCTTAAGACCTTTGTTGCGCAGCTCGATGATTCCGCGTGGACAAGCCTTCACACAAGCTCCACAAGCCACGCATTTGTCTTCATCCACTATTGGCAGACCGGTATCGGGATCCATGCTCAAGGCGTCAAACTGACAGGCCTTTGTGCAGTTGCCCAAGCCAAGGCATCCAAACACACATCCACTCTCACCAGTATACAGCGAATTGGCAAAGGCGCAGTCTTGCAAGCCATCGTAGTGGGTCTTCGCTTTTGCATTGGCACAACTTCCGTTGCAGCGCACCACGGCTACTTGAGGCTCTGTCTCTTCAGGTGTGCAGCCAAGCAATTCGGCGACTTTCTTTGCCACATCTTCTCCACCGGCGGGACATTTCAGACCATCCATGTTGCCTTGTTTTACAAAGGCTTCTGCCATGGCACGGCAGCCTGCACGTCCGCATCCACCGCAGTTTGCTCCTGGCAACACTTCGGCTATTTCGTCTATCAGCGGGTCTTCTACCACTTTAAACTTTTGTGCTACAAACCATAACACCACTGCAAAGATGGCTCCTGTTATGCTTAGCACTAATACTGCTGACCAAATTCCTGTCATATTACTTGTTATTTGTTTTTATGGATTAATTCTCTATTTATAAGTTGCAAATTTACACTTTTTTTTTCACTCTGCCATGACTTTTTTTTTACTTTAGTAACACTTTGGGCTTAACTTTCTATCTCACAGTGTGTAAGATGTGAAAATCTTTCTTTTTTTTCTCACGGTTTCATATTGTTTCCGCTTCTATTTTATTATAAAAAAATGCATATTTTTCTTTTTTTTTTGTCGGTATAAAAAAACTTCGTATCTTTGTACCCGAATAATCCATTAAATCCTTTACCGAATATGAATAATATTATTGTAGGTTTCGATTTTTCCACTGGCTCGGCAAATGCTGTGGATCTTACCATTGATATTGCGAACCGTTGGCATTCGGACATCCGCCTCGTTTACGTGAAAAACGAAGACGAAGACGAGGAGCCGATACGTGCTGAAATCGAACGCCGTAACGATGGTGTCGCTCATTTGTTAAAAGGAATCAAGCTTGAATACGTAATCAGACAGGGAAAAGTGGCGGAACAACTTGCGGAACAAGCAGTTGAGGATCAGGCTCTCATGATTGTCGTCGGTACTCACGGCATGTCTGGCTTCGAGACAAATTGGATAGGTAAAAATACGTATAAAACCATTACCCTTTCACCGGTACCGGTGCTCTCTGTTCGTGAGGACTTCAATTTCAAAAAGAGTCTCGAACGTATCGTGGTGCCGCTCGACAGCACAACAGAGACACGTCAGAAAGTTCCTTTTGCGGCCCGTATGGCAAAGACTTTCGGATCTGAGATTCATCTCCTCGGCCTGCATACTGCCGACACCGCCGATGTACGCAATCTTGTCACAGGCTACGTCGAACAGGTTGAGAAATTCCTTGCAAAGAACGATATTAAATATGTCACAACATATCTTGAGGCACACAAGAACCTTACTGTCAGCACCCTCGAGTATGCTGACAGCATAAATGCCGACCTTATCGTCATTATGACTGAGCAGGAGAAACATTTTACAAGTTGGCTTATTGGCAACTATGCTCAACAGATGCTCCACCTGTCCAAGCACCCGATTCTGTCTATCCGTCCTGAACAGATAGGCTCTCAGTCTCGATAAGTGTTAATCTGTCATTGCTTTATGAGATATTCGCTTTTTTTCGTTTTTCTCATTTCTTCGGCTTTTCTTTCTCTTTCGGCACAGGGTAGGAAGGGCACAATAGAAATTACTGGCGACATCAATGTCAGTGAACTTGTAAAGAAACATATTGAGTTTAACGAGAATATGCGCACTGTGCCGGGATTCCGCATCCAGATAGCAGCACTTTCCGGACCTAATTCACGTAATCAGGCATTTGAACTGAAAAACCAGTTCAAGGCGGCTTTTCCGGAGGTTGAGGTTTACATCGCTTTCATTGAACCGTATTTCCGTGTCAAGGTCGGCGATTTTACAACAAAACTCGATGCCTATGTCTTTATGAAAAAAATCAAGGAAAAATATCCGGGTACCATTATTAAGGACAACGTTTATCCTATTCATTTGGATTGGTCGGATATTGTCCCCGAGACGGACAATGATGCGGGAAACTGATATCCGTTCTGACATGAAACAATAATAACAGGCCTGTCCGTCGGACAGACCTGTTATTATTTATTGTGAAATCTCGTCTGTTACTGTTAGAGATATGCTATCAGGTGTTTGCTCTTGGAACTTGATTTCAGTCTTTTCAGTCCTTTCTCCTTTATCTGGCGAACTCTCTCTCTCGTAAGGTCGAATTTCTTGGCAATCTCATCAAGGCTCATGGCATGGGGTATGCCAATCCCGAAATACATCTTTATCACGTCGCGTTCATATTCTGTCAATGATGCGAGAGAACGTTCTATTTCAAGCGAGAGGGACTCTTTCATCAGGGCATCGTCGGTTGCAGGAGTGTCCTCGTTCGGGAGCACATCGACAAAGTTTACATCTTCGTCGGCAACAAGGGGTGCATCAATAGAGATATGACGTCCTGAAATGTTCAGTATGCTTTTTATCTTGTCCTCGGGCATGTCCAACATTTCGGCCAATTCCTCTTCCGAAGGAGGACGTTCCAGTTTCTGTTCCAGCTTGGAAATCTCTTTCTTGAGTTTGTTAAGGGCACCGAGTTGGTTGGACGGGAGACGTACTATGCGGGAATTCTCGGCAATGGCCTGCAATATTGATTGGCGGATCCACCACACGGCATATGAGATGAATTTGAAACCTCTGGTCTCGTCAAATCTCTTGGCGGCCTTAATCAGACCCACATTACCCTCGTTTATCAGGTCGGGTAGGCTTAAGCCTTGATTCTGATATTGTTTTGCAACCGATACGACAAACCTCAGATTGGCCTTGGTAAGTCTGTCCAAAGCAGCTTGGTCACCAGCTTTAATGCGCTGAGCCAATTGGACTTCCTCTTCAGGAGTCAGCAATTCCTCACTGCAAATATCTTGAAGGTATTTGTCAAGAGATTTGATGTCTCGGTTGGTGATGGAATGAGTAATTTTTAATTGTCTCATATATGAAAAATAACTTTATACTCTTTTTGACTTTCTCAGTAACGTTGAAAACAAAAAAAAGTTTCACACTTTTGAAAAAAAATCTCAATTACACTATTTTTTTCTTATCTTTGCAGTCGGTTAAAACCATGCATTTCCGACAGGATTGGGGATTGGCATGGGATGTAACTTTTTGCCGCTCAATAAGCTTATGGGATGTTTTGCGTTTCCTGTAGGCGTTTTGGGGTGTATGTATTTTATAGAAAAACAAAAAATAAATATATATGTTCGAAAGTATCAGCAGTAAGATTGAAAAAGCTTTGCACACTTTACGTGGCAAAGGCTCAATCACCGATATCAATGTCGCTGAGACAGTCAAGGAGGTCCGCAAGGCACTTCTCGACGCTGACGTCAGCTATCCGATAGCCAAGGAATTCACCGACCGTGTAAAACAGGAGGCTATGGGTCGCAACGTCATACAGTCTATCGAACCAGGTCAATTGATGGTAAAGATTGTCCATGAGGAATTGACTAAACTGATGGGTTCATCGGCTGTGGATATCAATATCAAAGGAAATCCTGCAGTTGTCCTTATCGCTGGTCTGCAAGGTTCAGGAAAGACTACATTCTCGGCAAAATTGGCTTATCACCTGAAAAACAAACGCGCCAAGAATGTCATGCTTGTCGCTGGTGACGTGTACCGCCCCGCTGCTATTAACCAACTTCAGGTTTTAGGCGAACAGATAGGTGTTCCGGTATTTTCTCAGATGGGGGTCAGCGACCCGGTGAGGATTGCAAAAGACGCTCTGCAAGAGGCTAAGCTTAAAGGTGTAAACGTCGTGATTGTTGATACGGCTGGTCGTCTCGCGGTGGATGAACAGATGATGGACGAGATTTCCAATCTGAAGAAAACCCTTCAGCCGCAGGAGACGCTCTTTGTCGTCGACTCAATGACAGGTCAGGATGCCGTCAATACAGCCAAAGCTTTCAATGAACGCATAGACTACGATGGCGTTGTGCTTACCAAACTGGATGGCGATACCCGTGGCGGTGCAGCCTTGACAATCCGCTATGCTGTACAGAAACCTATCAAGTTCGTCGGTATCGGAGAAAAAATGGATGCCCTCGACGTTTTCCATCCCGACCGTATGGCAAACCGTATCTTGGGCATGGGAGATGTCGTTTCTCTTGTTGAACGTGCTCAGGAACAGTATGATGAGACAGAAGCTCGCAAGATACAGAAACGTCTTGTGAAGAATGAATATAACTTCGAGGACTTTCTTTCCCAAATTGCTCAAATCAAGAAAATGGGTAATATGAAGGACCTTCTCGGCATGATTCCCGGTCTTGGAAAACTTACGAAGGATGTCGAGATAGGTGATGACGCTTTTGTGCCCATAGAGTCTATTATCGGTTCAATGACCCCTTACGAACGTCGCAATCCTTCATGTCTCAACGGTAGCCGCAAACAACGTATAGCAGTAGGAAGCGGTCGTACCATTCAGGAGGTCAACCGTCTCGTCAAACAGTTTGAGGATACCCGCAAGATGATGAAAGCCGTCTCTACCAAGGGCGTCGGAAAGATGGGCTTGCCTAAACGTAGAAGATAACAGTACTTTGCTCTGAGGAATAAAGTTCCTGAAGCAGTTACGTAAAAATATAAAAACTTTAATTAACACACTTATGTATCAATTACTTGACGGAAAACAAACTTCCATAGCAATTAAAGACCAAATAGCCAATGAGGTTCGCCAGTACACTGCAAAAGGTATGCGCCCACCTCACTTGGCAGCAATTCTTGTGGGTGACGACGGTGCAAGCCAGACATATGTTGCCAACAAAGAAAAATCATCTCATGAGGTCGGTTTTACTTCGTCGGTATACCGTTATTCCTCAAATACATCCGAAGAGGAGCTCCTTAGGGCAATAGAATTTCTGAACGACGACGACGAGGTTGATGGATTTATCGTGCAACTTCCTTTGCCGAAGCACATCAATGAGCAGAACGTCATTAATGCTATTTCTCCGGACAAGGACGTCGACGGCTTCACACCAATCAATATCGGACGTATGGTACTTGGTGAGGATGCTTTCCTGCCCGCCACTCCGATGGGAGTTTGTTCTATCCTTGAACACTACAATATTGAGACTGAAGGTAAGCACTGTGTTGTCATAGGACGTAGCAATATTGTCGGAACACCTGTTGCCAATTTGTTATCACGCAATAAGAAAGGTGCTAATTGTACTGTCACTCTGTGTCATAGCCGTACTCGTAATTTGCCGGAGATAACCCGTCAGGCCGATATTCTTGTTGTCGCCATCGGGAAGCAGGAATTTGTAACCGCAGACATGGTTAAACCTGGTGCAGTTGTGATAGATGTAGGCATACATCGCGTTCCCGATGAGACCAAGAAGAATGGTTACCATCTTGCTGGCGATGTCAAGCATAGTGAGGTTGACAGTCTCTGCAGTTGGGTTACACCTGTGCCTGGTGGTGTCGGACCGCTTACAATAGTCTCGCTGCTGCAAAACACCATGAAGGCATATAGAAAGCATATGTCACTTAATTGATGTACACCTGCATTTATATAGTGTAAAAACGTAATTCAGGATTCATGAAAACCATAATAGTAGTCCCTTGCTATAACGAGTCACAACGTCTACATAAAGACGAGTTCCTTGATTATGTAAACAAGCATGAAGACACGGCTTTTCTTTTTGCCAATGACGGGAGTCGAGACAATACTCTTGAGGTGTTAAAGGAACTCGCAGCCAAGCATGAAAGACTGCTTTATCTTGACATTCAACCTAATGGAGGCAAGGCTGAGGCTGTCCGCAAAGGTATGCTACATGCAGTGAAGAACTACCATCCTGATTTTGTTGCTTTTTGGGACGCCGACCTCGCCACACCGCTCGATGAGATTGAGCCTATGATATCATGGATGACAAAAGGATATGATATCGTCATGGGCCTACGGCTGATGCGTCTTGGCGCAGAGGTCCGTCGTAAGAGTATGCGTCACTATCTGGGACGTTGTTTCGCCACTGTGGCTTCTATGATGCTGAAATTGCCGGTCTACGATACCCAGTGCGGTTCAAAAATGTTCCGAGCCTCTGTCGTGGAAGAGCTTTTTGAGGAGAGGTTCATAACACGCTGGCTCTTCGATGTCGAACTCTTGGCACGTTATAAAAAATATTTCGGCGTCGATAATGCAACCCGAAAAATATATGAATACCCGTTGTTTAAATGGGAGGATGTCGATGGGTCGCAGCTCAAAAGCCGTGATTTTTTCAAGGCTCCCATTGAACTAATGAAAATAAGAAGGAAATACAAATAGAATTATTCTCACGCATTTTATATTTCATCACATAAAAACTACCGCCGATGAAAAAACTCTTTAGTGAAAACAGGAAAAACATTTGGTTCTGGCTTTTTGTTGGAATAGCTGTGTTGCTGTTCTTTGTCATGCCTCTTATGAGCCGCGGTGCGGGCAATAGTGGCGACGAGGATAAATTCCAGATTCCTCAGGGCCGTTTTGTGATGGATTATTTCAAATCCGACGGACAGGACACTACATGTATGAAGAATGTAGTCAACCTCAATGGCATAGACCAGAATTGGAACTTGAAATATTATGGATGTTCTTTCGATGTTGTCACCGAATGGATTAACCAGACTTTCGGCATCGAAGACATTGCACGTACACGTCATATGTGCAACGCTTTTATGGGGTGGCTCATAGTGTTGTTCGGAGGTCTTATAGCTTATCGTATGGGAGGCTGGCGTGCCGGCGTTTATGCCATGCTGCTGCTCTTTTTCTCGCCACGGTTGTTAGGCCACTCTTTCAATAACCCAAAGGACATTCCTTTTGCTGCAGGTGTCGTCATGACAATTTATTACATGATGATGTTTATTCGGCAGGTGACTCCTAAGGGTCTTGATGAAAAGGGGACCAAGGGAAAGAAGACAGTCCAGAAGGTCGCTTTTCCAGAACAGGTGTTTGGAGAGAAAGTACATCGCATAATGTCATATGTACTGCTTGTCATCAGTGCCGTGGTTGTTTTTGCCACTGCAGGGTTCGGCATCGGTTTGATTGTAGTCATTCTCGAACTTGCCGTAATATTCCTCTTCAAGGATGCACCGAAGTTCAATCCTCTGACACTGTTTATGCTTGCTATTTCGTTCGCCTTGGCTATAAGCAATCGTATTGGCGCACTCATCTTATTGGGCTACTTTGGGTTGTGGGGGCTTTTATGGCTTGTTCGTTATCGCAAACAACTCAATGGAGCCATTGTCGCCAAAACCATATGTGTGGCCTTGTCGGTAAGCATAGTGGGTTTCTTTGCAGGAATGTTGTTATGGCCTTTCGCAATGCAGAATCCTGTACACAATGCAATGGAGAGTTTCAAACTGATGTCACAGTTTGATGTCTCGCTGAGCCAGCTTTTCGAAGGAGAGTTGATGTCGTCGAGTGACTTGCCGTGGTACTATACGCCGAAGTTTATGCTCATGACAATACCTATCGCTGTTATGATTGGATGGCTGCTATATCCGTTCTTCGGTGCATTCAAGAAAGAACGCCGCTTAGAAAGTATAATGATTTATTTCTGTTTCCTCTTCCCTGTATTCTGGATTGTATATACGGGTGCCAATGTCTATGGCGGATGGCGTCATTCACTTTTTGCTTATCCCCCTATGGCTATAGCAGCTGGTTTGGGATTCGATGCCTTTGCCGCATGGGCAGGAACAAAAAGCAAAAAACGTATTGTTGAGGCTGTGGTCGCTGCAGTTCCATTCTTATTGATGGTCTCTCCGGCACTCCACACTGTACGAAACCATCCTTATGAATATGTTTATTTCAACGAGTTAAGCGGTGGAGTCAAGAAGGCTTTCGGAAACTATGAGCTTGATTATTATTACCACTCCATGCGAGAGGCTACAGAATGGGTTATGGCCAATGCCGAGCCTAAGACCGATGGTGAGAAGACACTCATAGGTTCGTGGCATGTGGAGTCAACCCGCTATTTTATGCGTAACGACACTGCCCATTTCGCCACACGCTATGCCAAGTGGGGCAACCGTTACGATTATGACTGGGATTATATGGTGTACCCTCTTACGGGTCGTCTTACGAGGGAATATTTGCTTGGCCCCGATTTCCCGCCAAAGGATTGTGTCCATACAATAGATGTAGACGGTGTTCCGATTGCGGTGATTCTGAAACGTAAAACTCATAATGACTTCCTTGGTGTCCAGCAACTTAAGGCTGGTAATACCGACAGTGCATACGTGTTGTTCCAGAAAGCATTGCAGGAAGACCCCGATAATCAGACGGCTCTTCTGAATGCCGGTTCTATTTCTGCCATGAGGCTTCTTCAGCAGGGCAATATTGACGAGGCTATAGCTCAGGTCAATACTCTTCTCGACAAAGGCCTTATGGACCAGAATATGCTCAATGTATACGTTACGGTATGTATGCAGAAAGGCATGGACCAGAATACAGCCATCGGAAACTTCTACAAGGCTTATGCCGATGGCCTTGACAAGAACGGTGACAAATCTACAGCATCCCAAATACGCCAACAGCTGGGAATTAGGTAATCAAAACAAAGAAAATGAAGAAGCTTTGGATATCGATAGCACGTCTTTTCGGGTGGAGATTTATCTATCCCGACGAGAATACAGTTCAGAGGCTGCGTCATTGTGTTCTTGTAGAGGCTCCGCATACAAGTATTTATGACTTTCTATTGGGAGCCGCATCTGTATGGGAGATGGACCTTAACGGACGCTTTTTCATAAAGAAAGAGTTTTTTGTATTCCCATTGCGTCGTTTTTTGCGTCGATGCGGAGCTATGCCTATTGACCGTGGCAATCGTTCAAACCACATGGTTGAAAAGGCCATTGAAACTTTAAACAAAGAGAATGATATAACTCTGATAATTACTCCAGAAGGGACACGAAAGAAGGTCAAGCGATGGAAACGAGGATTCTACGAGATTGCATTGCAGGCTAATGTGCCTATTGCGGTGACATATATAAATTACAGAACCAAAGTGATGGGTGTGGGGCCTCTGATTGAACCATCAGGCGATTTCAATGCCGATATGCTTAAAATTCTTGATTTTTACGACGATGTGTCTCCTCGTAACGCAGAGGGTTGGGACTTGGAACTGTTGAAGTCAACATATAGAAAGAATAAAGAATAGAAAAACAAATAATATATGACAAAAGTTAGACGAATTTATGTCGAGAAAAAGCCCGAATACAGTGTCAGGGCTAAGGAATTGCACAGCGAGATGCTGAATTATCTCAATATCGCAGCCGATAAGGTACGCGTATTGATACGCTACGACATTGAGAACCTCACCGAAGACACTTATCGCAAAGCTCTTGTTACGGTCTTCTCTGAACCTCCGGTTGACGATGTCTATGAGGAAAAATTTCCGCATAATGACAGCGATTTCTGCTTCTCTGTGGAATATCTGCCTGGACAGTTCGATCAGCGTGCTGACAGTGCAGTGCAATGTGTATGCCTGCTCAACGATAATGAACAGCCTATCATTAAATCTGCCACAACATATGTCATCTCTGGCTCTCTCACTGAAGACCAGAAAGCTGCGGTGCAAAAACATTGTATCAATCCCGTCGACAGTCGTCTCACTGACGAGGTAAAACCGGAAACACTTGTTGATCATTTCGATGACCCTGCGGATGTTATCGTATTTGATAGTTTCAAGGATATGGCTGATATTCAGTTGAAAGAACTTTATGATAGCCTTGGCCTCGCCATGACTTTTGCTGATTTCAAGCATATCCAGAAGTATTTCCATGATGAAGAACGACGTGACCCTACAATGACTGAAATTCGTGTGCTTGATACTTACTGGTCTGATCACTGTCGTCATACAACTTTCGCAACAGAACTGAAGGATGTGAAGTTCGACGACGGTTACTATCGTCCTTTGATTGAAGGTGCTTTCAAACAGTATCTTGCTGACCATAAAGAACAGTATACGGGACGTTCAGACAAGTTCGTATGCCTTATGGATATCGGAACACTTGCGGCCAAGCGTATCAAAAAAATGGGCTTGCTTGATGATCAGGAGCCTTCCGATGAAATTAATGCCTGCTCCATAGTGGTACCTGTCGTTATCGATGGAGTAGAGGAAGAGTGGCTTATTAATTTCAAAAACGAGACACACAACCACCCGACGGAGATAGAACCGTTCGGAGGTGCCGCAACATGTCTCGGAGGCTGTATACGTGACCCGCTTTCTGGTCGTACTTATGTTTATCAGGCTATGCGTGTTACAGGTGCTGCAGATCCTACAAGGCCTCTCAACGAGACAATCCCGGGCAAATTACCACAGCGTAAGATTGTCACCACTGCTGCACGCGGCTATTCCAGCTATGGCAATCAAATTGGTCTTGCCACAGGACTTGTGAATGAGATATATCATCCGAACTATGTGGCTAAACGTATGGAGATAGGCGCTGTTATCGCTGCCGCTCCGCGTCGTGCAGTAAAACGTCTCAATTCCGACCCGGGCGATGTGATTATCCTGCTCGGAGGTCGCACAGGACGTGACGGTATTGGAGGCGCCACAGGAGCATCAAAGAGCCATACAACCAAAAGTTTGACTACATGCGGTGCTGAGGTGCAGAAAGGTAACGCTCCTACAGAACGTAAGATACAGCGTCTCTTCCGTCGTGAGGAGGTCTCTTCGTTGATAAAGAAATGTAATGACTTTGGTGCTGGTGGTGTCAGTGTCGCCATTGGCGAATTGGCCGACGGATTGCATATTAATCTTGACAAGGTTCCTAAAAAATATGCTGGCCTTGACGGTACAGAGTTGGCAATCAGTGAAAGTCAGGAGCGTATGGCTGTCGTGGTGGATCCTAAGGATGTAGACGCCATGATGCGTTATGCCGATGAGGAGAATCTCGAAGCTACAGTCGTGGCTACTGTTACTGAGGAACCTCGTATGGTCATCAAGTGGCGTGGAAAAGAGATCGTCAACCTCAGCCGCCGTTTCATAGATACCAACGGAGCCCATCAGGAGACGACGGTATCTGTGGCTATGCCTAAAAGAACGGATGGTGAAGAACGAGGTCTGGAGAATGTCAAAGATTTGTGGATAAAGACTTTGAGCGATTTAAATATCTGCTCTCAAAAGGGACTGGTCGAAATGTTCGACAGCAGTATCGGCGCCGGTAGCGTTGTGATGCCTTTTGGTGGCAAATACCAGTTGACGCCTACGCAGAGTATGATAGGCAAGTTGCCTCTACTCGACGGCAAGTGCGACACTGTCACAATAATGAGTTATGGTATGGATCCTTATCAGATGAGTTGGAGTCCATTCCACGGTGCAGTGTACGCAGTCTTGAGTTCTGTCGCCAAGATTGCTGCGGCAGGTGGAGATGCCAGCAAGATACGTCTTACATTCCAAGAGTATTTCAAAAAACTCGGTAACGACCCATATCGTTGGGGTGAACCGTTTACAGCTCTCCTTGGAGCATACCATGCTCAGATGGGTCTCAAATTGCCTGCCATAGGAGGCAAGGACTCGATGTCGGGCACTTTCAATGATATTGATGTGCCGCCGACATTGTGTAGCTTCGCAGTGGGTATAAGTGATTTACAACATGTTGTTACACCGGAATTCAAACAGTCAGGCAGCAAACTTGTTCTTCTTGATATTAAAGGAAAAGAGTTTGATATGCCCGACTATGAGGATGCACTTGCTCAATATGCGGCTTTACGCAAAGCTATTGAAAAAGGTCAGGTGCGTAGTGCCTATGCCGTGGGCTTCGGCGGAATTGTCGAGGCTGTCAGCAAAATGGCTTTCGGTAACAAACTCGGCGTGAAATTGAATAGGGAGCTGAGAACAGAGAATGGGGGACTTACAGCTAAACAATACGGTTGCATTGTGGTTGAAGTGGATTCGGCAGAAGGGCTGCCTTTCCGTCATACTGTCATTGGTGAGGTGACGGCAGAGCCATTCTTTGAAGTTGAAGGCGAGAAGATATCTCTTGAAGAAGCTCTCAATGCATGGCAGAAGCCCCTCGAAGGTGTTTTCCCGACACGAACTTCAGAGAATGTGGAGTCAACGGTTCAGACAAAACTATACAAGGCTTCCAATTCTGTTCATCACTCTTCTTTCTCCATTCTTGGTTCCACATCGTCAAAGCCGAGAGTTTTCATCCCTGCTTTCCCGGGGACAAACTGCGAGTATGACAGTGCACGTGCGTTCAACCGTGCTGGAGCAGAGAGTGAGATTATTGTCTTCCGTAACCAAAATGGACAGCAGATTCGCGAAAGTGTTGATGCCTATGTCCGTGCTATCAACAACAGTCAGATAATCATGATTCCTGGCGGTTTCAGTGCTGGTGACGAACCGGAAGGAAGCGCTAAGTTCATCACAAGCGTTTTCCGCAATCCTCGTATTGCCGACGCTGTCATGGACCTTCTCAACAAACGCGACGGCTTGATGCTCGGTATCTGCAATGGTTTTCAGGCTTTGGTAAAACTTGGTCTGGTACCTTATGGAGAGATTAGACCGCAGGCTTCAGATGCACCGACTCTGACTTTCAACACTATCGGTCGTCACCAGAGCAAGATGGCATACACTCGTGTCACTTCAAATCTCAGCCCATGGCTGCAGCGTGCCGAATTGGGTGCAACCTATGTAATCCCAATTTCACATGGTGAGGGCCGTTTTGTGGCTCCGAAGGAATGGATTGACCGTCTCTTTGTAAATGGTCAGGTCGCTACACAATATGTTGATTTGGATGGCAACCCTACAATGGATGAAGAGTATAATATGAATGGCTCGTACTTCGCTATCGAAGGTATTACCAGTCCCGACGGCCGTGTCTTCGGCAAGATGGGTCACTCGGAACGTCGAAGCAAAGGCAGTGCCATGAATATCCCTGGCAACGATGACCAGCAACTCTTTGAGTCTGGTGTTCAGTATTTCAAATAATGGCGCGAGGATATTTCGTTTGAGACAATTAAGTATGGCACCCTGTGGTGGCTTCGCCATAAGCATCCTCTAATGGTAAAAATAAGATATTGAAATGTAAAAAAAATGTATGATATGAAGAGATTTGTGTTATTATGTGGGGTGTCACTGGTGCTGACAGTTATGACCGCCTGCAAGAGCAGAACGGCAATGTATACTTATATTGATACAGATGTTGTCATTGCATCGGATTATTACGATACATGGGACAGTGACGAATGGGAAAGGTTGTCAGTTAAAATTCAGAACGGAGATTTGTTGGTTCCTGATGAGTGGTACTTCATCTTCGAAAATATTGACAGGTCGGATGGATATTTATCAGAGGGTATGGGTAATTCGCTGTTTAAGAGTCTGAAAGGGAACTTATGGTACAATGAACAATTGGCGTCAAATCTTAATACATTGGCATATGAGGAGCGAGAAAAAGTGCTTTATGAAATGATGATACTGATGAGTATTGACATAGCCGCAGAAGAAAAGAGATACACTTGGCTTGAATTTGTAGAGCAATTTCCCTCTTTTATTGGCTCACCCGCAGCTAAAGAAGCCTTGGATGAGATATATGACAATCGAGATTGATAGAATTATTTCACATGGTTTAGGCGTTACCAATGTGATCCCCGTATCTTAGAAGAGTATTGTCGCGAAAGCCATCAAAGTTTAATAACCATCTCTATGGGGTAGTGGTCTGAGATGTAGGGGACGCCATAGTCTCCGTTAAGGGTTCGGAAACGTTTCACCTTTACTCTGCTCACGAAGAAGTGGTCAATCAGTGACGACTTCTCTTTGCCATAAGCATTATATGTGTCAACAAAGCTGGTGCGGCGTGTCAGATTGCGGGCAGGCTTTAGGTCGACGTTATAGAAAGCATTGAAAATAGTGTCTTCGATAGTGGAGTTCATATCACCGCCAACGATTACAGGAATATCGTAGCATCCTCCTTTTATGACGGATGCAATAAATTTTGCACCTTCCGCACGTGCTGTTTTGCCCACGTGGTCAAGGTGGGTGTTGAAGTATACAAATGTCTTGCCGCTCCTACGGTCGCGGAAACAAGCTTCTGTGACGGTGCGGTAGCAGGCCGCGTCCCACCCCTTCGATGGCACTTCCGGAGTCTCGCTGAGCCACCACAGGTCACCGCCGGTAAGTTCCAGACGTGTGGTGTCGTAATAGATAGCCATAAACTCGCCCTCTTCCTTTCCGTCGTCACGTCCCACACCGATGCGGCGGTAGCCGGGCAGGCAACTGTCGAGGTATTGCAGTTGGTCGATAAGAGCCTCCTGCAAGCCGATGGCCGCAGGCTTCTCCTTTTTAATCATCTTGACAACGGCAGCGCGGCGATAGGGCCAGCCGTTCTCGCCATCAATGTTGTTCCACGAATTGTAGCGGATGTTGAACGAGATTATCTTTAATTCCTGTGCCTCTATGCTATGTGTGATGGCAAGCAAGACAACAAAAAACAGTATTCTGCACAGCTGTTTCATGAGATAGTGTTATTGTATAATTTGGATGTGTTTTTACAAAGAAATGCAATACGGAGAAAAAAAATTGTTAATGAACAATAGTGGCTTGTTTAATCTCCTGCCAAAACAACTACTATCTCGCCTTTTACCTCTTTGTTGCAGAAGTGGGCGTGAACCTCGCTTAGAGAACCACGCACTGTTTCAGCATGGAACTTGCTTATTTCACGCGATACGCTGACTTGTCGTTCTTCTCCCAAGGCTTCTTTCAGTTGCTCCAGCAACTTCACCAGCCTGAAAGGAGACTCGTAAATAATCATCGTCCTTTTTTCTTCAGCCAATCGCTGTATGGCTGTCTGGCGTCCTTTTTTGTGAGGCAGGAACCCTTCGAAAACGAAACGGTCGCAGGGCAGTCCGGAATCTATTAGTGCAGGGACAAACGCAGTGGCTCCTGGCAGACATTCCACTTCAATGCCTTCTTTTACAGCTTCGCGAACGAGAAGGAAGCCAGGATCGCTGATTCCTGGTGTGCCGGCGTCGGTGACAATGGCTATAGACATGCCGCTTTGCAGCTTTTCTACAATATTTCCGACAATTTGGTGCTCATTGAAGATATGGTACGACTGCAACGGTGTCTGTATATCGTAATGCTGCAGGAGCACACGGCTGGTACGTGTATCTTCTGCCAAGATGAGGTCGACAGATTTTAAAACCTCGACGGCACGAAAAGT
Organism: Bacteroidales bacterium; assembly: GCA_017613375.1. Taxonomy (GTDB): domain Bacteria; phylum Bacteroidota; class Bacteroidia; order Bacteroidales; family P3; genus Colimorpha. The sequence continues at coordinate 23,534 of JAGADZ010000077.1, forward strand.
TATGTCGCCGAGGTTTCCTACCGGTGTCGGAACCAGATATAGTTTTGAGTTCTGAATTTTGAATTCTGAATCAGACATATACGTATATTAGTATTATTCGAAATACCACATTCAAAATTCAACATTCGAATTATTTATCATTCTTCTTCGAAGTCATCAGGTATCTCCATGTCGTGGAATACGTTGGTGACATCGTCGTCCTCTTCAAGGATATTGATGACCTTGAGTACTTTACGGATGGATTCCTCATCAATGGAACGCGTTGTGTTGGGGATGCGCTGCAGTTCGGCACTCTCACATTCAATACCCATATTTTCAAGCATCTTAACCATGTTTCCAAAGTCTTCGTATGCTGTATAGAGGGTCAGGTATTCGTCGTCGACTTCCATCTCTTCAAGGCCGCCGTCGATAAGTTCCATCTCGAGTTCATCAACATTCATGTCGGGTTTGCGAGGAATTACGAAAACACCTTTACGGTCGAACAGGAAGCTAAGACTGCCGTTGGTTTCGAGGGTGCCGCCAAATTTGTTCATGATGGATTTTACGTTGGCGACGGTGCGGTTATTGTTGTCCGAAAGAGCCTCGATAAAGAGGGCGATACCGTGGTTGACGTGGCATTCGAAAGTAAGTTCCTGCATTGCGGCAGCGTCTTTGTCATTGGCTTTGTTGATAGCACGTTGCAGGGTGTCTTTAGGCATGTTGCAGCCACGGGCATTCTGGACTAAAAGACGCAGACGGGGGTTGCTGTCGGGGTCGGGACCGCCTTCACGTACGGCAATAGAGACTTGTTTCAAGATGTTGGAATACTGTTTGGAGCGTTTGGCATCAGCAGCGCCTTTAGCTCTCTTGATTTTTGACCATTTATTATGTCCTGACATGATAAAAAGTATTTAGTTGTTTATTAATTTATTGTTTTTCTGTTTCTATATCGAAAACTTAATGTATGTTATCGCTTTACCTTCCTTAAGGAACATATTCTCGTAGAATGTTTGGACTGCGACGGCCATCCCGTTGTATCCGGAATTGTAGAGGTCGGCTGTGGAAAACTCCACTTTGTAGCCGGCAGGGGCAATAACCTCGTCCATCGTATAGTCGTACAGCTCTCTTGAGTCGGTTTTCAGATGAATGGGGCTGCCAGGTTGAAGCATCTGTCGGTAGTATCCGAGGAATCGTTCACTTGTAAGACGCTTCATGGGTTTCTTGGGTTGTGGGTCAGGGAAGGTTATCCATATCTCTGAGACTTCGTCTTTGCCGAAGAAACGGTTTATCATCTCTATGCGTGTGCGAAGGAATGCAACATTCTTCATCTGTTCTTCGTTGCTGGTCTTGGCACCGCGCCACATACGAGCCCCTTTTATGTCGACACCGATATAGTTGCGGTCGCTGTTCTCGCGTGCCAAAGCAATGGTGTACTCTCCTTTGCCGCAACCCAGTTCAAGCACAATAGGGTTGTCGTTGCCGAAAAATTCTTTCCAACGACCTCGCCATTCAAAGTCCTGCTGCTCCAGGTATTCGTAGGATACTTGAAACAGATTTGGGAATGTCAGATTCTCTGCAAATCGTGCTAACTTATGCTTCCCCATTGATCTATCGGATATGTCAGTCTGTATTTCTTCTTAAGGATTAAATCTTCTTGATACTGATGTCTTCTTTGTACCATTGGCGTATACGATTGAAAAGATCCTGTGCTTCGGTATGGCTTGAAGCACTGCCCATACTGACATAGTATCCTCCGTTTTTCTCAATGATATAGGCACCGCACCCCTTGCTCTTCAAAAGTCTGCACATGACGTCGGCACTGTTAATGTTAGTGTAATACCCAGCCACGATATCGTATCCGCTCTTGGACGCAGTGAGTATCTGAGACTTGACAGGCTCTTGCTTTTTGACAGGGGGCTTGTTTGTAGTGGGTTTATTTACAACGGGCTCTTCTGTCAAAGAGGCATCGGGAACGGCACTTCTCAGAAGTTCATTGATGACATCTTCGCTAAAAAGTTCTGATTGTATTGCAGCACTCAAACGTTTCAACTTAAGACTCTTGAGGAACGGCATGGCTTCAGTACGCCTGTAGTCCTCGTAATTGAACAGCGACTGTACGTGGAACTCGTCGTCTTTAAGTTCTTCGTCCAGTTTGCGGTCTATGAATCCACCGACTGTCTGTATGAAGGCGTCTTTGTTCTTGAGTTGGTTCCTCTTCTTAAGATAGTTTGTCAGATAGCCGTCCATGGTATTAAGTATGTTGTTACGGCATTCTGCAAGTTCGGCATCGTTGAATTCCAGACCGTCCAAGCTGTAAAGGAAGTCTGTCATTGTAAGACCAATGGTATTGCTGTCGCTCTCAAAAGAAGGAATGACGACATTCTCTTTGTTTTCACCTATGAACGGAATGTACTGTGACACATAGTCGCGGCCTTTGCTTTCGAAGAAATAATGGTCTATCACTGCCGCACAGGCTAGGAGAAGAATGAGTATGGCAAAAATCCATAGCAAGGCTTTGCCAAATCTGCATTTTTTCTTCTTTGGCTCTTTTGTCTCAGACTCAATGCTACTGTCAGAATGGTCGATGGCATCTAGCTGTTTGAGAGTATTAAGTGCGTCGTTTGTGTCCTGTTCTTGAGGCTCGGCAATCTCAGCTGGAGTTTCTTCAGCAACAGATTCCGGCTCGGGTTCCGGTTCTTTTACGGGCTCGGGTTCGGGCTCAGGTTCGGGCTCAACCATTCTTATTGGTTCGGGTTCAGGTTCAGGCTCTGGCTCAGGTTCAGGCTCAGGCTCTACAAGTCTGATAGGTTCCGGTTCTTGTACAGTCTCGGGTTCTGGCTCTGGTTCAACCAGCCTTACGGGTTCCGGTTCTGGCTCGGCTTCTGGCTCAGGCTCAACCAATCTTATAGGCTCAGGTTCCGGCTCAGGTTCCGGCTCAATAAGTCTTACAGGTTCCGGTTCTGGAACAGATTCAGGTTCGGGTTCGACCAGTCTTACAGGTTCAGGCTCAGGCATGGGCTCAGGCTCAACCATTCTCGCAGCCTCAGGTTCTTGAATAGGCTGAATAGGCTGTTCGTATTTCAAGAATGGATCGTCGTTGTCATTGGAGCTATAGTTTTTTATTCCTGTGACAGGCTGTAGTTGTTGTACATCTCCTCCTAAATCTGCTTCTTCCGACATCTCGAATCTGTATCCGTTGTCGTCCTTATAGATAGTACCAATCCCTTTCAGATAGCAGGAACCGTCTGTGCTGAATCTGGAATCCAGTGCGTCGCAATAGTTTTTCCACATTTTCTCAGCTGTGGAGACAGAGATGCACTCCTTTGCAGCCAAATGCTCGATAATATTGCTGTCGCTATTCCCGCAGGGCAGCATCTCTATGGCTTTGCGTGTGGGATAAAAAGTAGAGGTGTTTTCATCATAGTGGGCTTCTGCCTCTTTTACGACGAGTTGTCCAACTTGTGGTATTTCCACGCTTTGTCCTTTTCTAAGAAAGTCTGCCAATAATTCAGTTATATTCATTGTTTTTGTTTTTTCAGTTCAATCTATTTTTGCCCTTTTGGGGATTGTAATTTCAATAAATCTTCGGGGGTGTCAATGGCGATATTCTCGACATCGGTCTCCCTGACACTTATACGGAAACCATTCTCCAGCCATCGCAGCTGTTCCAGCGATTCGCTAAGTTCCAGTGGCGTCTGTGCCAGTTTTGTGACTGACTCCAATATGTCAAGCCGGAATGCATAAATGCCAATATGTTTGTAATATTTTTGTTTTTCAAGCCATAAGTCCTTTTCAGTGTTTCGTAGATAGGGTATGGGTTGACGGCTAAAATAAAGTGCGTCGCCGCTTGGATTACACACCACCTTGACGACATTTGGCGAAAACAACTCTTCTGGCGATGCGATGCTTTTCTTTAATGTCGCTATTTCTGTCTTTGGGTCGTCGAAGATGGCTGCGACGGTACGCAACTGTGATGCAGCCACACGTGGCTCGTCACCTTGAATGTTTATCACTACGTCGTAACAGTCGGCTGAATGCACAAGTTTCTTCACGACTTCGCCACAGCGGTCGGTGCCGCTCCGATGATGCTCTCCGGTCATCATAACCTCACCACCGAAGGCTCGCACCGCTTCGGCGATACGGCTGTCGTCAGTGGCGACAATGGCGCGTGACACTGCCGACGACTCCGTTACGCCACGCCAGACATGCTCTATCATGGGCTTGCCGTCAATCAATGCTAACGGTTTCCCGGGGAAGCGTGTCGACGCATATCGTGCAGGTATGATTCCCAATATTTTCATTTTTGTGCCTTAGAACAGTCCGTTGAATTCGGCGTCGATTCTGTTGATTACGGTGCCGAGGTCCTCTCGGTTGTCGGCAAAGTTGAGTTCTTCGATGTCTATGACGAGTTTCTTGCCGCGGTCGTAGTCCTCAAACCACCGGTCGTAACGGTCGTTGAGATTGGTGAGATAGTCCAGACGGATAGAACTCTCATAGCTTCTGCCTCGTTTCTGTATCTGTTTTATAAGCGAGGTGACCTCTCCATGGAGGTAAATCAGCAGGTCGGGCGGCTGAATGAAAGACTCAAGGAGTTCAAACACGGCAATGTAGTTCTCATAGTCGCGTGTATTCATCAGTCCCATGGCTTGCAGGTTGGGGGCGAAGATGTAGGCATCCTCATACAGTGTTCTGTCCTGCACGAAGTCACAGCCTGTCTGTTTCTTCTCCAAAAGCTGTTTATAGCGAGTGTGAAGATAGTAGATTTGAAGGTTGAAACTCCATCTGCGCATGTCTTCATAGAAACTGTTGATGTAGGGGTTGTCGTCCATCTTCTCCAACAGGACGTCATATCCGTAGTGCTTCGCCAGCTTGTCGGTCAGCGTTGTCTTGCCTGAGCCTATGTTGCCTGCTATTGCTATATGCATATTATATTATTTTTCTCTATTATATATCATGCACATCGGTTTTTATACCATCATATCATCTGTTCAAAATAAGTTGTATTTTGATACATAGATAGATAGCAAATAAACGATGTCTCTTTTAAAAAAGCAAATATACATATTTTTTGTAAATAACAACTCCTAAATTTTGCAGGTCTGTATTATTTTCGTACCTTTGCACTTTAATTTTCAAAAATAACAATAATCATAAAATACAGAGGAATAATGTCTTTAATAAAATCTATTTCCGGTATTCGTGGCACTATAGGCGGCCAGCCCGGTGAGGGCCTCAGTCCTATTGATGTGGTTAAATTTACAGCTGCTTTCGCAACTTTCCTGCAACGTCAGCAGCCTGACAAGCGTCTCACTCTCGTGGTGGGCCGCGATGCCCGTCTGTCGGGCGCTATGGTGGATCGTCTCGTGGTGGCTACCCTTATGGGTATGGGCATCGATGTTATTGAGACGGGCCTCTCAACGACGCCGACGACAGAAATGACTGTTATCGACAAGCATGCCGACGGTGGTGTTATCATCACTGCTTCACACAATCCCAAGCATTGGAACGCCCTCAAGCTGCTCAACGCAAAAGGCGAATTCATCGATGCTGCTGAAGGTAACGAGGTGCTTCGCCTTGCCGAGAGCGACGAGATAATCTTCGCCGAAGTAGATAACTTGGGTCATGTCACAGAGGATTTGAACACTATTGACGCTCATATTCAGCGTGTACTGGCTCTGCCCTTGGTTGACAAGGATGCCATTGCCAAGGCGGGTTTTCGCATCGCCGTCGATGCAGTCAACTCCACAGGCGGTATTGCCATTCCGCGTTTGCTACGAGCCCTTGGCGTGAAAGAAGTTGTAGAGCTCAACTGTGAGCCGACAGGCCATTTCGCCCACAATCCCGAGCCGTTGCCGCAGAATCTCACAGAGATAGCTTCTGTCGTTCCACAGCAACACTGCGACCTTGGTATCGTGGTAGACCCTGATGTGGACCGTCTGGCTCTTGTCTGCGAGACTGGCGATATGTTCGGCGAGGAGTATACTCTGGTCTCCGTGGCTGAATATGTGCTGCAGCACACTCCAGGCAACACCGTGAGCAATATGTCCTCTACACGTGCCTTGCGCGACGTGACTGAAAAAATGGGCTACAGCTATGCAGCCTCTGCCGTGGGCGAGGTCAACGTGACGACCAAAATGAAAGAGGTCAACGCCGTCATCGGTGGCGAAGGCAACGGTGGTGTCATCTATCCTGAATTGCACTACGGACGCGATGCACTTGTCGGTGTGGCTCTCTTCCTCACCAATATGGCTAAACGCGGTATGAAGGCTTCCGAACTTCGTGCCACTTATCCCGAATATGTGATATCGAAGAACCGCAAGGACCTGACCCCGGATATGGATGTTGACAATATCCTCCGTCAAATGGCGGACAAATACAAAAACGAGAAGGTCTCTACTATCGATGGCGTGAAGATTGATTTCGCCGACAGCTGGGCTCATCTCCGCAAGTCAAACACTGAGCCTATTATACGCATATACTGCGAGGCTCATACCGAGGAACAGGCCGACGCTCTGGCTCGGAAAATTATCGCCGACATAGAGTCTCTTATTGGTTGAAGCCAAGGGATTTCCGATATGGAAAAACTTGAATTATCACTGAACAAGGGACTTGGATATCTGTTTGCTGGATTGCTCGCCTTGGCGTGCGTCAGTCTCGTGTCATGCGAGAGGGAAGAACCGACATCTAATAATGTAGATACCACAATTTATCATCCTGGTGAACAGCACACACTCCACGTACCGGCACACGATACTGTGTTTGAAGCTGCAGGTATTCGCTTCAATATGATTTATGTCCCTGCTGGAACCTTTACCATGGGTGCCACAACAGCAGTGGGAGCACCGGGTTATGACCCTGATGCCGATGCCTTGGAATCCCCAACACACCTTGTTCATGTCGACGCTTTCCTTATTGCTGATGTTGAAGTGTCTCAGTTCCTCTTCCTGGCTGTTACGGGTTTCAATCCGTCGCAACAGTCCGACTTGACATTGCCGGTGCATAATGTCTCCTTCGACAACGCCCTCCGTTTTATTGATTCCCTCAATAAGATTACAGGCTATAGTTTCCGTCTGCCTACCGAGGCGGAATGGGAATATGCGGCTAAGGGCGGAGGATTGGCCGATTCCAACTACTATTTTTCTGGAAGCAACAACCCTGATAGGGTAGGGTGGTCCGTTAACAATGCAGGAGGTACTGTCCATGGTTCTCAAATGTTGCAGCCCAACGTTCTTGGACTTTACGACATGTCGGGCAACCTCAAGGAATGGTGCTCTGACTGGTACGGACTCTATACATCGGGGTCGCAGAGCAATCCTCAGGGACCTGAACGTCCAGCAAATGCCAACCTCAGGAAACGTGTTATCCGTGGCGGCTCATATCTGCAGTCGCCATACTATCAGCGTAATACTGCAAGGGATTTTCTTTTCGGCTCATCTGAGACCAAAGACATCGGATTTCGTTTTGTTATCCCTGTATCGAAATAGATTGCAATACAAAAACAGCCTCCATTATGGAGGCTGTTTCTTTGTACCCCTAACCGAACTATTCTCGAACAACTTTATGGAAGACCTGGAGAAGATATGGGAATTGAGAACCTTTATTCCAAACCCCTCATCACCACCCTTGCTATACCGTTCTACTGATACCAAGGATGTGGATTGATGCCATGAATGTCACCCCCTTTTTTTGACTTGATGCTTTATATTATAAGAAAGTAAAAAAAAGTGGGTAAATGTATAAAAGAAAGTAAGTTAAGTAGAGTGATGCATCTAAAGGTTATGATGAGACAAAACCTCTTCACGAGTCGCAGCGCCACTACAGTGGAGATAATTAATAGAAGTTGCGTAAGCAGTACCCAATGTTTGAAGATGGTGCATTCTTCTCCATCGATTGTGTTGAAAACTATGAGCTCATTCGGGAGCTTATTACCTTTGGTGCTGACCTTGTAGTACTTTCCCCCGATGAGATCCGTTCCCAAATTATCGAGCGAATTCAGGCAATGAGCCGGCGTTATCAGTAATTATTTATGCAATCCAAATTATGTAATTTTCATAATTAATTTTGCATAATTAGAAAAAGTTGTATCTTTGCAGTCGAAAATAAAGTAAAAAAAATGCAAAAAGACGACAATCCTTTCATTGTAAGCGGACATATCCAACCTCAGTATTTCTGCGACCGTCAGGTGGAATCGGAGCGACTCACGAAGTTGCTTCTCAACGGCAATAATGTGGTGCTGAAATCAGACCGCCGTATGGGTAAAACAGGATTGATACAATACTGTTTCGATAAACCAGAACTTAGCAAGAGATACTATACCTTTTTTGTAGACATCCTTCACACCTCCTGCTTACAGGAGTTGGTTCACGAGTTGGGGCGGGCTGTGTACGACCAGACGGTGCCGCACGGCAAAAAGATGACCCAGCGATTCCTCAAAGCCATCAAAAGTCTCAGTGGCAAGATGGGCTTCGATGCCAACACCGGTATGCCCACTTTCAGTCTTGGGTTAGGAGATATCGAACAGCCAGAGTACACCTTAGAGGAAATCTTCCGCTATCTGCAGCAAGCCGACCACCCCTGCATTGTAGCTATCGACGAGTTCCAACAGATTGGCCACTATCCCGAGAAGAATATCGAGGCGTTGCTGAGGGGATATATCCAGAAGATAGACAACTGCCGTTTCATTTTTGCTGGTAGCGAGAAGCATATGCTCGGGCGAATGTTTGACAGCGGCAACCGACCATTTTACAAGAGTGCCGACAGCATTGGACTGGAAGCTATTGCCCGTGAGGTATATGTGAAGTTCATTTGTCGTATGTTTGCCGAGCGGGGAAGAACGATTGACACTGCGTTGGCCGAGAAGGTGTATGACCTGTTTGAGGGTCACACCTACTATGTGCAGAAGACTATGAACGAGGTTTTCTCCAACATGCCACGAGGTGAGCGGTGCACCGACGAGACTGTCCAGATGTCGTTGCAAGCGATACTCGATGGGAACGATATGTTCTATCGTGATACTTTGTCGCGTATGCCTTTAAGACAGAAATCCTTGCTTTACGCTATTGCCACTGACAGGAAAGCTTCGCAGATTACCTCTGCCGCGTTCATCAAACGGCATAAGTTGACATCTGCCAGTTCGGTGCAGACGGCCATCAAGAAACTATTGGAGGATGACTATATTGTGGAGGATGCCAAGCAATATCGGGTAAGCGACCGCTTCTTCGCACTGTGGATTCTTCGTCTCCTAGCATTGGGTATTTAATTACCCGCGCAAATAAGTTGCGCACGGTGTTTGTACTTTTGTAAACGAAAAAACCGCACTGATTCAAGAAAACAACGTATCTTTGCAAATTAAAAAATGAGAGAAATCCGGCACGGCACTCTAATTAAAAAAAAGCCAATGCCAAAGAGACCTTTGAAACGATTGTCATTCCTGTTCTGAATTAGAACCGTTAGGCTGTTAGCAGTCTGGTTTGCCTGCTGCCTCGCTTCGGTGAGTGCAAATAGAGATGTTTGTAATTCGGCAGGTCCGTGCCTTTGGTGCATGGCTTAGAAAGTTAGCCATAACATCCTATAGTATTATCGGTATTTATAGCTATATGAATATTGAGATATTATTTATAGTTATATTCAGTTATGGAGATTTGATCTGAAGTAATATGTAATGGGAATGGCAATTGTCAAGAAGGATAATAGTAATTCAGTAAAAGGTGATAGCATTACAGACCAGAGAGTTACGAGGGGATAAAAAAAAGAAAGCGACAAAATCTGATGATTTTATCGCTTTAGTACCGCATGCCGGAGTCGAACCGGCGATCTACTGCGTGAGAGGCAGTTGTCCTGGACCACTAGACGAATGCGGCAGTTTCTTTAATTTCAAATGATGAATTATGAATTTCGAAATTCGAATTTATACTTTCATAAGTCTCTTTGAAATCGGCTGCAAAAGTACTGCTTTTTTTTATTGAAATTCATGGATTTCTAGACTTGCTGATGTTTCGGAAATGGGTAGGAGTGATACCCATTATCTTCTTGAAGGCAGAATGGAAAACCTGACGATTGCTGTAGCCACACATCTCGCCGATGACCTCTATTTTATAGTTGTAATAATTGCTGTCGCTCAACAGGTGTACGGCTTCATCGACCCTGTAATGGTTAAGCAAAGAGGCAAAATTGTGGTTCAGATAGTTGTTGATTACAAACGAGAGTTTGGTCTTATTGGTGCCAACAGCTTTAGACAGGTCCTGCAGAGTAAGATTGGGATTTCTATATAGTTTATCCCTTTCCATCAATTGTTGAAGGACATTGATTATGGCACGGCTCTGTTCATCCGAATTGTCAGGAATAACATACGACACTTTTTCAACCAGTATTTTCTTCGTTTTTTCCTCTTCGAGGTTTTTTTTCATTATCCTGTGATACACTCTCCGAATGTGGATGAACATAAAAAAAAGGACAAAATTAAAGATGAGCGATAATATCAGCACTATTGTTTTCATGCTGCAAAATTACAAATAAAATATCAACAACAACTGTGTTTCAATGATAAATATGTAAAAAATGCCGAATTATTACAATGTAACATTACACAATGACAAATAATTTACGAATTACGACACTATTGTATTTTTAATGACATTCCCAGTTACGAATTGAATGTATTTTTGCAATGAAGATTTGACTGATATTGCATAATGAAATGAAATACTTTACTGTTTTTTTGCGTGTTGCCATCACTGTTAATCTATTATTATGTATTACAAGTGTTTGTGCTCAAAATAATACAGACAGCAGTAATTATGTTAGAAATGTGAAACTCGGAGGATGGGTAGATGCCCAGTATAGATATGAGAAAGGTGCAGATAATGAGAGTAGTGTGTTTCAAATCAGACGTGTACGACTTGATTTCAAAGGCAGTTTGTCCCGATGGTTGGATTTTAGGTTACAGACAGATTTCGCCCCAAATCCGAGACTTATCGACGCCTTTGCCAAGATAAAAATCAACAAGTATGTCCAATTACAAGTAGGACAGTTTAAAATCCCTTTTTCGTTAGAAAACAAATTATCACCATTGGATTTGGAACTGATAGACAATGCACAGGTGATAAACACACTATCGGGCTATAATGACATTACTGGCATAAGCAGTTATGCCAATGGGCGAGATATTGGGGCAATGCTTTCCGGCAAATTGATAAATGCAATGGTTCAAGGTGAGAAAACTGCAATTATTTCGTATAGTGTTGGACTGTTCGGAGGCAACGGAATCAATGTAAAAACCGACAATATGGCTAAGGACATCGCGGCTCGTATTGAATTATGTCCTTTTTTACGTAATCTAACCCTTTCCGTTGCTGGTTATTGGGGAAAGTACGACATGCTGTATAACGGAATATCCACAAATCTTGACGGAGCCAGAAAACGATATGCTGGAGGTGTACAGTATACTGACAAACACTGGGTAGTGAGAACAGAATATTTGCTTGGCAAAACTGAATTTGTGAATTATAATAATGAAACAGACAACTATAATCCCTACACTATAGAAACAAGAGGTTGCTATCTCACTTTGGGCTATTGGTTTACATACGAGATTAATAACAGGAACAATATATGTGGCCGTATTGCGCCAATGGCACGAATAGAATACTATGAGAAAAATGTGGCTTTAAATGTACAATCAATGTATTATTCGGCAGGCTTCGACTGGTGGCCCGAGGAACACTTGCGTGTCCAGTTGGCATACAATATGCAGCAAAAAAAGACAGCAAGCCAATTAAATCATAAACTGACAACAATGATAAGCGTGAAATTTTAAATACCAACAAATCACATGAATAATTTTAAGAAAATAACTTCTCTTTTCATGATGTCCATAGCCCTGCTTTTGTGTGGCGGACTCTTTTTATCAATGGTCTCCTGCGGTGGTGCCAACCAACAGAGAGATAGTGGCTCCGACGACCATCTGTCTGGAAGTATCTCTATTTCAGGTGCCTTTGCTCTGTATCCCTTAGCTGTGAAATGGACCGAGGAATTCCAAAAAATACATCCAAATGTCAAGATTGACCTGTCGGCAGGCGGTGCCGGAAAAGGTATGACAGATGTCCTGGCCGATGTGGTTGACTTGGGAATGGTGTCGCGCGAGGTTTATTCACCAGAGTTGGAAAGAGGTGCGCTTCCTTTTGCAACAGCTAAAGATGCCGTTGTCATCACCATCAACGCAAGCAACCCTTTGGCGGGAGAGCTTAAGAAGCATGGCATTTCCAAAGATGTGGCAACAAAAATATGGATTACAGGTGAGTACACCACTTGGGGACAAGTTTTGGGTAATGGCGACAGAACACCAATCCATGTCTATACACGCTCAGATGCCTGTGGGGCAGCCGAGACTTTCGCCATGTGGATGGGCAAAAAACAGGAGGATTTGCTTGGAACCGCAGTGTTTGGCGACCCTGGGTTGGCTTCTGCCATTCAGGCAGACAAATTGGGTATCGGACTGAACAATATAGGATATGCTTACGATGAAAAGAGCCGTAAACCCAATGCAGGTCTTATGATATGCCCGATAGATGCGAACAATGATGGGATGATAGATGAGGATGAATATTTTTATGACACCAAGGATGACTTTATTGCAGCTGTGGCCGAAGACAAATACCCATCGCCTCCGGCTCGCGACCTGTATTTGGTCAGTCATGGGATACCGACAAATCCTGTCGTGGTGGCATTCCTGCAATTTGTGCTTGGCGAAGGACAGAAATACAATGTACCTGCCGGATATATAAACTTGCCCGAGGATAAGTTGCAGAAAGAGTTAGAACAGCTGAAAGCCAATAAGTAACAGAATGTTATCCTATCTTACAACAATTGAATGCATAAAACTCGAATAATCAAAGACAAGGCGGCACAAACGATAATGTTTGCGCTTACCGTGCTTGCCATTCTGCTTGTTGTGGCAATAGCCATAGGATTGTACCTCAAGTCAATGCCTGTGTTACAGGACAAATCACTGTGGTCGTTGTTGTTTTCTTCAGAATGGCGACCCATGAAAGGCAATTTTGGTTTCTTTCCGTTCATAATGGGAACTATCTGGGTGACGTTTATGGCCATTTTGCTGGCTTTCCCCATTTCCGTGTTGACAGCCATCTATTTGACCGAGTATTCCAAACCTGTTGTGCGGAAGATTGTTTTTCCGGCATTGGACATTCTGGCCGCACTTCCTTCGGTCATTTACGGTGTTTGGGGTGTACTGGTCATAGTTCCATGGATATCGCAGCATGTGGCACCTCACTTTGTTGAGTTCTCTACAGGTTACACGGTCTTGGCAGCGGGAATTGTGCTTGGAGTCATGGTGATACCGCTGTTGATTAGCTTGTTTATCGAAATCTTCTCCGGGGTGCCTGTCGAGTTGCGTGAAGCCTCTCTTGCTCTGGGCGCTACACGTTGGCAAACCACCAAGAAAGTTGTATTACGCAAAACGATTCCTGGCATTCTGGCATCTACAGTACTGGCCGTATCGCGTGCCATGGGTGAAACCATAGCGGTATTGATGGTATGTGGCTGCGTGATAGGCATTCCCAAAGGGATGATGGATGCCTGCTATCCTATTCCCGCCCTAATCGCCAACAACTATGGGGAGATGCTTTCCATGCCGCTATATGAGTCGGCATTGATGTTTGCTGCACTCATTCTATTTGCCGTAGTATTGATTTTCAACTTAATATCAAGAATCGTACTCTATCGTTTGGGAAAAACCGAAAAATAAAAGTATCGTAATATGAAAATTGCTCGAAAGAAAAAACTTAGAGAAAGTGTTGCCAAGCTCTTCATGTGGTGTGCTATGCTCGTTGTGTTTGGTTTGGTAATCAGTGTCATCTGGACAATTTTTTCCAAAGGCTGCAAAGCAATGAGTTGGGACATGGTGAGCAAGTTGCCGGGAGGAGGATTCTATATCGGCAAGGAAGGCGGTTTTCTTAATGCCATTGTCGGTTCACTCTACATAGTTGGTGCATCAACAGTATTAGGATTAATCGTCTCTATACCTGTGGTCTTTTTCCTTAATATATATTTGAAAAAAAACTCTAAATTGGCATATGTGGCGAGACTGGCGTTTGATGTGCTGTTCGGCGTTCCCTCCATTGTTTACGGTGCTTTTGGATTTACAATTATGATTTACTTTGGGTTGCGTACATCGCTATTGGGCGGAATAATAGTTATTACCCTGTTGATAATACCTATCTTTATCCGTACAATGGATGAGGCGACACGCAACTTTCCACGTGACATATTGGATGCCAGTTTTTCATTGGGAGCCACACGGTGGGAGACCCTCAAGGTTGTTTTGCGTCAAATCGCGCCTGGCATTGCGACAGCCACACTGTTGTCGGTAGGCCGTGCCATTGGCGACGCTGCCAGCGTGATGTTCACAGCTGGATATACCGATAGCATTCCCACTTCGTTGTCGCAACCGGCAGCGACATTGCCTTTGGCGGTTTTCTTCCAATTGAGCAGTCCGATTCCAGAGGTTGTCGACCGCGCGTATGCAGCCGCACTTGTGCTGACCATCATCGTTCTGCTGCTCAGCATATCAGGTCGTTTTATTACCAACAGATTCTCCAAAAACAAAGTATAACCATGTCGATAGAAATACAAAAACTCAATGTTCATATAAAAGACAATCATATTCTTAAGGATGTGAATATCGTCCTGCCCGAAAAGCAGATCACCTGCATCATAGGCCCTTCAGGATGTGGAAAGTCCACCTTATTGAAAACCATAAACCGTTTGATTGACGGCGTTGAAGGTGTGAAACTTGAAGGCAATGTTTTTGTTGACGGTCAAGATATTATCAATTCGGGGACTGAGATAACCGAGTTGCGGCGAAAGATTGGATTGGTAAGTCAGCGTCCGTGTCCGCTCCCGATGTCTATATTTGACAATGTAGCATACGGATGCAGGATTAACAAGATGTTCAAGAAACGCCGACAGCTGATATATCATGTGCAGAAGAACTTGAAGTCGGTGGGGTTGTTGGAAGAGGTAAAGGGTCGGATACGGACACCCGCGGCACGACTCTCCATAGGGCAGCAGCAGCGACTGTGTCTTGCCCGTTCATTGGCAGTACAGCCGGAATATATCCTTGCCGACGAGGCCACCAGCGCGCTGGATCCCATATCAGCCAAGACAGTGGAGGACCTCTTTGTCAAACTGAAGGAAAAATATTCCATCATTATGGTTACACACACACTGCATCAGGCACTCCGCATCGCCGATAACGTGGTATTCATGTATTTAGGCGATGTAATCGAGAGCGGTCCGGCCGAGCAAGTGTTCCATCATCCCCAGCACGAGCTCACTCAAAAATATCTTGCAGGTGCATTTTCTTAAACAAATTAATAGTTAAATAATAAACAATACAGCAATGTATAAACTTACTCATCTGAAAGAGTTGGAATCCGAGTCCATCTACGTGCTGCGTGAGGTAGCGGCACAGTTCGAGCGTCCCGCAATCCTGTTTTCAGGCGGCAAGGATTCCATTGTAGTCACTTATCTGGCTTACAAAGCTTTTTATCCAGCTAAAATACCATTCCCTTTGGTTCATATTGATACAGGTCACAATTTCCAAGAGACCTTGGATTATCGTGACGCTTTGGTCAAAAAACTTGGGGTACAGCTGATTGTTGGTTCCGTGCAGGAAAGTATAGATACAGGGCGCGTAAAAGAGGAAAAAGGCTACAATGCCAGTCGCAATCGTCTTCAAACCACAACGTTACTGGATACAATAGAGAAATACAAGTTCGATGCATGCATAGGAGGAGCACGACGTGACGAAGAGAAAGCACGTGCCAAGGAGCGTTTTTTCTCCCACCGTGACGAATTTGGACAGTGGAACCCCAAAAACCAGCGTCCTGAGTTATGGAACAACTTCAATGGCAAAAAGAACATGGGCGAGCATTTCCGCGTCTTCCCCATCAGCAATTGGACGGAAATGGATGTCTGGCAATACATTTATGCAGAGAAAATTGAGTTGCCATCGCTCTATTTTACGCACGAGCGTCGCTGTTTTTATCGTGATGGGCAATGGCTGGCAGCAGAGCCATGTATGACACTGAAGCCAACCGAGGAGGTGGTTACACGGCGTGTGCGCTGCCGCACTATCGGTGACATCACCTGCACAGGGCTTACCATTTCTGAAGCCAATAATCTTGAAGACATCATCAACGAAATTGCCGCCACCCGTGTTACTGAGCGCGGCGGTCGCGCCGACGACAAACGCAGCGAGACGGCAATGGAAGACAGAAAAAAGGAGGGATATTTCTAATATGAACACCAACGGATACTTAGACATGGAGCTGCTGCGCTTTACGACAGCCGGCAGTGTTGATGACGGCAAAAGCACTCTCATCGGAAGACTTTTGTACGACAGTAAGTCGATTTTTGAAGATCAGCTTGAGGCTGTGAAACAGGCGTCGGAGAGTCGCGGTAATGAGGAGATGAACCTTGCGTTGCTTACCGACGGGTTACGCGCCGAACGCGAACAGGGAATAACAATCGACGTGGCATACCGCTATTTTGCCACTCCCAAGCGCAAGTTCATCATCGCCGACACCCCAGGCCACATACAGTACACTCGCAACATGGTGACGGGCGCTTCAACCGCCGATCTGGCCATCATCCTAATAGACGCACGCAATGGAGTGGTCGAGCAGACCGTTCGCCACTCTTACATATCATCATTGTTGGGAATCCCTTATATCACTGTGTGCATCAACAAAATGGATTTGGTTGATTTCGACGAGAAAAGGTTTGATGAGATACGTGGACGTTATCTGGAAATGGCGGAAAAACTTTGCATTCAAGCAGAGATACTCTTTATTCCGATTTCAGCCAAGTATGGAGACAATGTGGTTGAAAAATCCGGAAATATGTTGTGGTATAAAGGTGGTTCGCTCATGAATCTGCTGGAGACGGTCTCTATCAACCATAAATCCGGTAACGAAGACGAGCCCATGCGGCTACCTGTGCAATACGTCATACGTCCAATCTCCAACAAATTTCCCGACTATCGTGGATATGCCGGACGAATGGCCGGTGGAATCCTCCGTGTAGGCGACACAGTGATAATTCACCCCTCAGGCATAACTTCAAAAGTGAAAGCTATCATGCAGGCAGAAAAACCGTTGGACATGGCGCATACGCCAGAATCGGTGGCTGTTCTTCTGGAAGACGACATCGACATCAGCCGCGGTGACTTAATAGTTGGAATGGGAGGAAGACAACCGGAAGTGACCCAAACCATTTCTATGATGTGCTGTTGGTTCAATCCTGAGGCCATGCAACTGGGCAAACGCTACATAGTAAAAAGCTCAGTGGCGGAAACCGTTGGAATGGTAAAAAAGATTGATTATAAAATAGATGTTAGTACATTAGGACACATTAGCAATGTCGAAAACCTACAAATGAACGACATTGCAAGGATCACTTTGCGTACAGCCAACCCTATGGTTCTCGACAACTATGCCGACAACCGCACCACCGGCTCACTTATACTTATCGACCCCGATAGCTTCGAAACTGTCGGTGCAGGTATGGTGACATCCACTAGTCACTAATCACCAATCCCCAATCACTAATCACCAATATGAAATACATACAGAAAGACATTGATTTTTTGAATCAAAAGTTTGAGAATGCAGCTCCCGAGGAGGTGTTGCGGCATTTTATGGCGGAATATGGAAATAGAATTGCACTGTCATCCAGCTTGAGCATCGAGGACCAAACCCTTACAGACATGATGCTGAAGATTGACCCTGATGCACGAATCTTCACATTGGACACGGGACGCCTGTTCCCTGAAACATACCAGTTGATTGACAAAACCAATTATCGCTACAACATCAAGCTGGAGGTTTTCTGTCCACAGGCAGAAGCTCTACAACGTTTTGTTCATGAGCAGGGTATCAATCCATTTTACGAAAGTGTCGAAAAAAGACATGCCTGCTGTCAAGTACGGAAACTGGAGCCTTTACAGCGTGCATTCAAGACCCTTGACGCATGGATTTGCGGTTTACGCCAGTCGCAGTCAATAACCCGCAGCAACATGAGGATGGTGGAGTGGGATGAAAAACATGGTCTACTTAAGATCAACCCATTGATTTTTTGGTCTGAACAGCAGGTATGGGATTATGTCAAGGCTAAACACGTACCTTACAACAAATTGCATGACAAAGGTTTTCCGAGCATTGGCTGCGAGCCGTGTACAAGGGCGGTAAAGCTCGGCGATGATATTCGCTCAGGTCGATGGTGGTGGGAGTCGCCCGACCATCGCGAATGTGGTCTTCACCGCAGATAATTGTTGATTTCCATCTCAAAAGCCCACCACAATTCTTCATTTCTTTCCACAGCCTCCACGTTGAAGTAAGTCCAAAACGTCTGGTCGCTTCCTGAGAAATGGAATATTCATTATTTCCTGATTCTTGCTGCTTTTTTAAGGGCTTTGAGGTATTGGTTCTTGACGCCGTTGTCGTCCTCACAGTCGCAGACGGCGACGATATGGCCGAAAAGGTTGCATAGCGGTAGAGGATGACGATACGCGACAGAGCGTAGGCGGCTCATACGTTCAATGTTCCCTGAAAAATTAGCTTATGACGGAAATTTTCATCGAACTGGAAAAATCAACAGTGTCCTTGAAGTGATAGCGCAACAGACCAAAGAGTTGAAATGTGGGAAAAAAGAAAGCGATAAAATCTGTTGATTTTATCGCTTTGGTACCGCATGCCGGAGTCGAACCGGCGATCTACTGCGTGAGAGGCAGTTGTCCTGGACCACTAGACGAATGCGGCAGTTGAGAGTGTTTCTTCTGTGAGAAATCGGGTGCAAAAGTACAACTTTTTTTTGATTGGAACG
>JAGADZ010000078.1 GCA_017613375.1 Bacteroidales bacterium
GTTCGACGGCGACCCTATGCAGCCCAACGCACAGCAGCTGCTTGATTTTAACAAGACGTTTGCTTTCAAGGATTTCCGAATCAGCACGAACCCGTCGGAATACGAAATATCGACAATAGATATCGACGATGCGAGCAGGCAGCGCAGGGTGAATGAGAAGAACGATTTCTTCACACTCTTCGAGTTCTCCGCCAAATGGGACTGGGTGCCTACCATGCTGACACAGAACCATACACGTGTCATACACGGTTTCATGGGACAGACTACGGCTTTCCGCCGCGAGACGGTGAAGAGCAGCGCCCTTATCCTTGCCGAGAACAAGGAGTTGGGCGAGGTGCGATACCTGCATGGCGAATATGGCAAGGGTACTTGGACATTCCTCGGCGGACACGACCCCGAGGACTACCGTCATTTTGTCGGGGACCCGCCTACAGACTTGTCGCTTTATCCCAATTCCCCTGGATATAGGCTAATTCTGAACAATATCCTTTTCCCTGCGGCAAAAAAAGAGAAACACAAGACTTGATATAACACGATCATAATATGAGAAAAATCCTCATCATAGCCATACTGTTCTCAATCTTCGGTTCTCGGTTCTCGATTCTCTGTTCTCAGAACTGGACGACGTTCAACACCACCAACAGCGAACTTGGCAATACGGTGCTGGCGATGGTCTCGGACCAGCGGAACAATAAATGGTTCGGTACCGACCTCGGCCTGGCAAGTCTCAAAGGACGCACATGGACCGACTATTCGATGTTCAACGAGAAACTCAAAGGACAGTATGTCAACTGTCTCTCTGTCGATGATCGTGGCATTATATGGATAGGGACCGACGACTACGGCGTCATTGAGTTCGACGGCTCACGGTGGACGGAGCATAAGGAACAGATGAAACGTCTGCAGATGAAATTCATCTCTGAGATAGCCATCGACAAGAACGATGTCAAATGGATAGGCGTCACCCTCGGAGGCCTTGTCATGTACGACGGCAACCAATGGGAGAAATTCACTGCCGCCAACTCAGGCCTTCTGAGCGATTTCATACTCTGCGTCTCTATAGACCGCCGCAACCGGAAATGGATTGGCACCAATGAAGGACTCTCGCTCTTCGACGGCAACCGCTGGATATCGTTCACGAAATCCAATTCCAAGCTTCCCGACAATATTGTCCCGTCGGTACTTGTCGACAAGAACGACGTGAAATGGATTGCCACCCTCGGAGGTCTGGCACGTTTTGACGGCAACGAATGGAAAGTGTTCAATACCTCCAACAGTCCGCTGCCGTGCGACCAGATCAACGACCTCGCTTTCGACCCGTCGGGAGCGTTATGGATGGCCACCGACAAAGGTATTGCTCTGTTCGACGGCGTCGGCAGATGGCATGTCTACACTCCTAATAATTCCAAGTTGCCCAACGACGTGATGCGTCGCATCATGGTTGACGGACAAGGCTCCAAATGGTTTGGAAGCAGCCTTATGGGTCTGGTCCGTTTCAGTGCACAGCCTGTAGTGGGACGTGTTGTCGACCGCAACGGCCAGCCGGTGCAGGGCGTTGAGGTTCAGTGTGGCGAAAATGTCGTCACCACCGACGTGAATGGAGAGTATTACTTCGAAGTCGCCACCAACGCCAATGTTACTGTCACTCCCAATGGAGAAGGATTCACGTTTGAGCCAGCAAAACGGACTCTGACGACTGTCAGCGGAGCCTGCTTCGTGGAGGATTTTGTCGTCACGTCGGGTGGCCTCGTCGCCCAAGGCGCCTCTGCCGAGCATGTGATGGTCAATCCTTTCCTGGAACAGGGCTATATCACGATAACACTCGAGAGCCCCGAAGCGGAAGTGGAGTTTCTTAACGCCAAGGGACAGAATGTCCGCACCATCCCGAATTATAAGAACGGTGCGAAGATTAATATAACTCGAATGGCGAAAGGAAACTATACTCTCAAGATTCGTACCACTAAAGGCGAAAAGACACTGCTTTTTAATCTGAAATGATTTTTTGCAATAGTTGCTTTTTCGCTTTCCTTTACCAAAGTCACGTTTTTCCCACTTCGACATATTTGAAAAATGTGGAATTTTTCGGGTCTCGGCTCTCAAGTCCACAGGACTTGTTCCTGTTCGGCTTTGGCAAAAGAAAAGTTGATGTAATAATTGGTAAGTAAAAAAGAATATGTGGCAAAAGAAAAGTCGCTGATGTTTGTTTTTAATAGTTTGATTGATAGTAAAAAATCTTTAAACTATAAACTGTAACCTATAACCTTTACCCCTTTACCTTTATTAACAATTCCAAATTTTTGAAATACTTCAAAATATTTTGTGCAATCGGACGTTATGAGATAAATTAATTAAGAAATAAAATTTTATATATGAAAAAAATATTGGTTCTTGCGGCATTTGCCGTTCTTTCTATGGGCAGTCTCTTCGCCCAGAACAATTTCAGAGGAGTTATCACCTATACCGTCACCTCCACAGGCGAGCAGTTCTATCAAGTTCCCGACCAGTTAGCGACGGCAGAGTTGAAGGTGTATGACAACAAATGTCTGACATCGAGTATGATTTTTACCAAATCACCCATGGTGAACAGTGTCTTGGTGGATGGTCATATCCAGTACAGTTGCATGGACTTGAGCATGATTATGATGGCTATTGCCCAGAGTGGCGAGGAACTCAGTTATACAGGCTCTGGCAAGATTCTCGTCAAAAACGAGTTTACCCAACAGAATATAGACAGCTTGACAATTCCCGTCACGGAAGGCTTCTATATCGAGTATGTCAATGGCGAGACCAAGACCATCGCAGGATATACGGCTAAGAAAGCTGTCATCCATGTCTTTGACGAAGATGGCGAGGATCATCCCATGGTTATCTGGTATTGCGACGAGATGGGCCCCGATGTCAATCTCCTTTTCAACGGTGTCAAAGGTGTCGCTTTGGAGTATGTCATCGACCTTGGCGACGGCCAGCAGCTCACCCTTTCTGCCAAGGAGATAAAGAAAGGCAAAGTCAAGGAGGTTGACATGCTGCTTCCTTCCGGATATGAGAAACTCTCAGAGGAAGAACTCGGAGCTCTCTTCCAGGAAATCAACGAGATTATGGAATACATGAGAGAGGATTAATCAGGCCCTGCCGGGATTATCTGCTCTTGATTTAAACAGACGTCACGGCACTTCATTGTGCCGGACGTTTTTAAATGACAAGGTATGAAAAAAATAATTATCTCCATTTTGTTGGTCCTTTTGGTATTCGGCGGTGACGATGTCATGGCACAGAACAACCGCGGCAACCGCGGCAACAGGAACACTCCTGCCCGCAATAATAATGTGCCTCAGCCGAAAGAGCCTTCCTATTTTACCGGCATGGTCTCTTATATTGTCAGCGGTGCTGAGAATATAAAGACAGATGAGAACGCTCCCGCTGCCGTCGCTAATCAGGTTCCCGCTCTTGATGTCAATGCTACTGCCGGAAATACAGGGGATTTAAGGGCTGGGAAAGAGAAGAAAAATACCATCGCGGACTTTTACTATTTAGAAGATGCCTTCTACGGCATTTTACTAAACACTATTGCTCTTACCTCTGGGAAAGAGATACATCTGCGTTATGGCCTGTTCAGGGATGCCGTGAAGGTGGCCCTCTCCGAACAGGACTGCCTCGAAGAGTTCTATGATCAGTTCGTCAAAGAACCTGTCTTCAAAAAAGTTGGCACGACAAAGAGTATTTTGGGCCGTACCGCCACGCTGTATAAGACAACTATGCCTGAACTTGAAGCTGAATTCTGGGTCGACGAGACCGTCAATGTACACCAGAACTGCGGATTGTTCTTCAATATGCCTTACCTCGTTCTGGAGTGCGATATGAATATCATCGTGGCGACAGGCTCCATACGCAAGCTCCACTTGGTGGCAAATGTTATCAAAGATACAATAGTGGACAAGAAGCCTTTAGAGGGGTTGTTCTCTCCTGAGTATGTGCCTGCTGATGAAATCATCCACAGGCTGTCCGATATGATGCGGTGAAAGAATAAGCACAAAAACTAAAATACATCTTAAAATAAATGGCACAAAACAAGAGGAAAAAGAAGATTAAGCCCACGAAGGAAGATGGGCTGTCGGTGTTTTTGAAATCGTCGCGGTTCGCGATAGTCAGGGGAGTGTTCTATCTCCTTTTTTCACTCTTTTCTTTCGTCGCCATAGTCAGTTATGTGTTTCTCTATGTCGGGGGTGGCAGTGAGCCGTTGGCCTCCGACAACTTGTGCGGTTCCGTAGGCGGCGGACTGGCACGTTTGCTGGTGAGCCGCTCTTTCGGCATAGCCTCCATGGGGCTCTGCTTCCTGCTGTTTGTCTATGGCTTGCGACTCTTCGTGAAAAACAGGGAGACCAAGAGCGAACAGGCTCCGCGTCGCACGTTGTGGTATGACGATGCTCTTTTTCGCAAGACGCTGTGGTCCACGCTCTTCTGGGTATTATGGCTCGCCTCGACAATAGGATGGATAGCCAATCCCAACGACAGCACACAGTCCACGGTGGGATCCACCCTCGCCGGTGTCGTCGGAACGGAGACAGCATGCCTGCTGTACAAATGGCTCAATATCGGTCTGCCGATATTGCTGCTCTTCCTCGCTTTTGCATTCTTTTTCCTTGTCCACCATATCAGCATTCCTCTGCCTAAACGCAAGGTCGAGGACAAAAGCGCTCCTCTGCCGCTGAAGAAGGACGACGAGGCGGAAGAACAGCACAAGGGTTTCTTTGCACGTCTTTTCCATAGCTCTCGCCACCACTCTGACGAGGACGAAGAGACCGATGACGACGGTGCCGAATTCCAGCCGGACTCGCATATCGACGACCTGTTGTTTGCCGCCAACAAGGCAAAGCCTACGAATCAGGATACCCCTCCCGACGAGACTGTCGAGAACGGAGGCAAGATAACCTTTGATATCGACGACGAGTTCGCCCGTGTCAACAATGTCGCCCAGGGTGCTCCCAAAGGTGGCGATGACCCTATTTTCACCGTCAACCAAGTCGACGAGACTGATACCGAGATTGTCGACGAGAGCGAGGACGACGAACTCGACCCTGATGACTACCGTGTGCATTACGGCGTGGACGTCCCCTTCGATCCCAAACTCGACCTCAAGGATTTCAAGATGCCCGACATCGACTTGCTCGAGGATTGGGAACAGAAGAATGTGAAGGTCACCAACGAGGAACTTGTTGCGAACAAGGACCGTATCGTCGCCACGCTCCGTAACTACGGTATCGAGATTGTGGAGATTACCGCCTCGCCAGGACCTACGGTGACTCTATATGAGATTAAGCCTGCCCCAGGCATCAGGATATCTAAAATCAAAAGCCTCGAGGACGATATCGCACTGTCGCTCGCGGCTCTCGGCATACGTATCATAGCCCCCATCCCGGGCCGTGGCACCATAGGTATCGAGGTCCCGAATGCCAATCCGCAGATTGTCTCCATGAAGACCATGCTTAACAGCGATGCCTTCAGGAATTTCAAGGGCGAGTTGCCCATAGCGTTCGGCAAGACGATATCCAACGATGTCTTCGTCACCGACCTGGCCAAGATGCCCCACCTCCTTATGGCAGGTGCTACAGGAACAGGTAAGTCTGTGGGACTGAATGCGGTGATAGCATCTCTGCTTTACAAGAAACACCCAGCAGAACTCAAGTTCGTCATGGTCGACCCGAAGAAGGTGGAGCTCTCGCTGTATAATGCCATAGAACGCCACTATCTTGCCAAACTGCCTGATTCCGAAGAGGCCATCATCACCGATGTCAAGAAAGTGGTCCGCACGCTCAACTCCCTCTGCATTGAGATGGACCAGCGTTATGACCTCCTCAAGGCTGCCAAGGTGCGTAATATCGCCGAATACAACCCCAAATATATTAGCAAACGCCTTAACCCGGAGCTTGGACACCGCTACCTGCCTTACATAGTGCTTGTAATAGACGAATTTGCGGACCTTATCATGACTGCCGGCAAGGAAGTCGAGCTCCCCATCTGCCGTCTGGCACAACTGGCACGTGCGGTAGGCATACATCTCATCATCGCCACTCAGCGTCCTACGACGAATATCATCACGGGAGCTATCAAGGCCAACTTCCCGGCACGTATCGCATTCCGTGTCATATCGGCCATAGATTCGCGCACCATCCTCGACACCGGTGGCGCCAACCAACTCATCGGCCGAGGCGACATGCTTATCGCTTTGGCGGGGAAGGATTTGGTACGCTGCCAGTGCGCCCTTATCGAGACCGTGGAGATAGAACGCCTCGCCAAATTCATCGGCGAGCAGCGTGGCTATGCCGAAGGGCAGGGCTTCATGCTGCCCGAGTATCTCGACGAGAACGACGAGCCTAACAAGGAGTTTGACTCCAAGTCCAAGGATGAATTCTTCAATGATGCGGCACGCCTCGTGGTGGCGTCGCAGTTCGGCAGCACGTCGCTCCTGCAACGCAAGCTGCAGCTGGGTTACAACCGTGCAGGACGTATCATAGACCAACTCGAGGCAGCGGGAATCGTGGGACCTTACAACGGCTCCAAGGCACGTGAGGTGCTCGTCAAGGACGAAGTCTCGCTGGAGGAGATGTTACGCAATCTTTGATGCCGTATGGATTTACAGACATACCTTGAATCGCACACCACTCCCATGGGCGCCGTCGCCGATGGCGTGGAACGGTGGGCTCATCTCAATACGCCGCAGCCGCAGATGCTCTGTGGACCTTATGAAGGGCGTCTGTTGGCGATGCTGTGCCGTGTCTTGAATGCCCGCTGTGTCGTGGAGATAGGTGCCTATATCGGCTATTCGGCACTCTGTCTGGCACAGGGGCTGGACGACGACGGCGTGATACATTCATTCGAGGTCAACGACGAGTATGAATCTGTTATACAGCGTCACCTGCAGAAGGCCGGGGTGCAGCGGAGAGTGTCGCTGCATATAGGCGATGCCAGAAGTCTGTTGATGGAGGTATTCCCCGAGGGCGACCGAGTTATCGACATGGCTTTCATTGATGCCGGCAAGCGTGACATGAAAGAGTATTACGAGTTGCTTCTGCCGCGAATGAGGGCGGGCGGTATAATTGTCGTCGACAATGTTCTGTGGGGCGGGAAAACGATGGATTATGACACTTACAATGACGCCGATACGAGACTGATACGGGCTTTCAACGATTATGTACAGGAAGACGACCGTGTGGAGAATATTCTTCTTGGCCTCCGCGACGGAATTCTTGTTGCTTTGGTAAAGGGATGATTCTTATTCTCCTTTGCTCATATGTTGGACTAAGCAAAGAAATCGATAAAAAAAATAGCAGCCTGAAAAGGAAGGCTGCTATTTAATTAAAACCTGACAATACAAGTTGTTGTCAGATTCTTATACTTTCAATTAAAGAGTTGCAGTGCACTCAACACCTGTCTTGGGTTCTTCCACGACGATAGTGTTCATGTCGGAGCATTTCTTGTAGGAGTCCTTGTCAAGCTCAACATCTTCGTCAGTGACAGTGACAACACCAGCAACATAAGTCTTGCAGATGCAATGTTTGTTGCAGCTGCTGAAACATGCGACGACTGCAATTGCGGCTAATGCTAAAAATACTTTTTTCATTTTAACTGATTTTATAATAGCAATTTATGCCTACTCTATGCGGTTTTCGGCTTCCCCTTTTTATGATGCAAAGATAGTTTTTTTTCTTATTAGGACAAAAAATATTACATTTTTTTAATTTATTATTTGAAGAAAGTATGTATTTTTGCACCCTATAAGTATAATAAGGAGTAATAATTAAATAGTTGAAATACATGAAGAAATTTTTTTCCGCTTTTGTCGTTGCGTTTTGTTTGTTGGGTGTTTCGCCTCTCTTTGCGCAATTGCAGTCTCCTGCCCATTGGACCTATACGGTGAAGGAATTGTCTGCTCAGGAGGTGGAACTGCAGTTCCAGCTGCGTCTTGACGACGGATGGCATATCTATTCCCAGAAATCCGACCCCAACGGCCCTATCGCCATGGAGTTCACGTTTGACAATAGCCCCAGCTACAAGCGTGTCGGCGGTGTCGTCGAGCCAAAAGCACACGAGGAGATGGACGATATTTTCAAGTGTGTCGTGCGTTCGTTCAGCGGCAGGGCTACTTTCCGCCAAAAGATTAAACGCAATACCGACAAGCCTTTCGAGGTGAAAGGTTCCATGTATTTCCAGCTCTGCAATGACGGCAGCTGCATAGCCCCCGACGATGTGCCGTTCACTTTCAAGGTCCCTGCCGCCACGGATACTTCAGACAATGCTGTCTTGGCTGAGAATGCCGATACTGCAGGCACGGCCGATACGGCAGCTGCGGAAGCCGAGGCTCCTGTCGCTGAGATTTCCGAAGCTGCGGAGCCTGATGAGGAGCCTAAAGGGTCGAAGTCTATCCTTGGCCTTTTCTTCGGAGCCCTCCTGGCGGGAATCATTACGATGTTCACTCCCTGTGTGTTCCCTATGATTCCTATGACTGTCAATTTCTTCATGCACAGCAGTGAGAACAAACGCAAGAACCGTCGGCAGGCATGGTTCTTCGGTTTCTCGATAGTCTTCATTTTCGCGGTGATAGGAGCGCTGCTCTCCTTGGTCTTCGGTCCTGACTCGCTCAACTTCATAGGTACACATGGCGTGCCCAATCTCATATTCTTTGCAATATTCTTCATTTTCTCACTCTCTTTCTTCGGACTGTTCGAGATTCGGATGCCCGAGAAATGGGTCAACGCTTCGGATGCCCAGGCCGACAAGGGCGGTTTCATGGCGCCGTTCTTCATAGCTTTGACCACGGTATTGGTGTCGTTCTCCTGCACAGGTCCTATCATCAGTGCCGCTCTTGTCGAATTTGCCACCTCCACCACCAACCGCTGGATAGGCCTTGTGTCGATGTTGGGTTTCGGCATCGGCTTTGCCATGCCGTTCACATTGTTGGCCTTCTTCCCGTCGGCTCTGAAAAACATGAAATCAGGTGGATGGCTCAATTCGGTGAAGATAGTCTTCGCTTTCCTCGAGCTGGCGTTTGGATTGAAGTTCCTCTCCATGGCCGATATCTACTGGGGCTGGCGTCTGCTTGACCGTGAGGTATACCTCGCTCTTTGGATTGTGATTTTCGCACTTATGGGTGTTTATCTGCTCGGCAAGATGAAATTCAAAGGGGATGAGGAAGTCCAGCATATGGGCATCATACGTCTTTTCCTTGTGATTATCACATTCAGTTTTGTCGTCTATATGATTCCCGGCATGTTCGGTGCTCCGTTGAAGGGTATTTCAGGATTCCTTCCTCCCATGAATACGCAGGATTTCAATATCGAGAGGTCCATTAATGAGGCCAGTCTGAATGCTCCTGTCTATGGCTCCGACAATCATGCTCCGGTGAAATACGAAAGCCGTCTCAGCACCTACAGCGTCCCTGGCTATCATGGCGAGTTCTACGATCTGGAGGAAGCCAAAGCCTATGCCAAGCAGGTCAACAAGCCTATTTTTATTGATTTTACAGGTATCAATTGTGGCAACTGCCGCGAGATGGAGAATGCCGTCTGGGGCGATTCCGAGGTCAAGAAGATACTCTCTGAGAATTTCGTTATTTGTGCTCTGTATTGCGACGCCAATGACATAGACCTCGACGAGGCCGACTATGTCACCGACGACAACGGAAGGGTGTTGAAGACCCTCGGACGCAAGAATCTCTATTTCCAGCGTAGCAGGTACAAGATGAATGCACAGCCTTATTATGTCATTATCGATGCCAACGACGACAATAATAAGCCCCTCACCAAGGAGAATTTCTCGTACAAGAAAGATGTGAAGAAGTTCATAGCATTCCTCAATGAAGCTCTTGAAAACTATCGAAAAAAGTAATTTCTGAGTTCTCTTTGGACGTAAAATAAGGTCCGGACAAGGACGAGAGAGATAAAAGTAACGTCGCCTTATTGTTGTGAAATTTTGATTGTTGCAGCAGTAAGGCGATTTTTTTGTATTTAAAATTTTGCCAGTTCAAAAAAAGATGTTACTTTTGCACTCCGATTTTGAAACAAGAGTCAGCGAATTTTCACAATTCACAATTCAACTTTCAAAATAAACACAGTGCGGGGTGGAGCAGAGGTAGCTCGTTGGGCTCATAACCCAAAGGTCGTTGGTTCGAATCCAGCCCCCGCTACCAAAATCAAGAACGGCAGGTTGCAATTGCAACCTGCTTTTTTATGTAGAGGCACGTCGCAAGCTTGCTTGTAAAAGTGTCTTTGCATAAAAAAGCAAGACCCGCTTGGGCGGGCTGCCTGACTGATTTTGGTAAAGCCCTCCTCCACTGGATCGCGACTGAAAGGAGCAATCCAGCCCCTCGCTGTACTCATTGTTGATTTTGGTAAAGCCTCCTCTCACTGGATCGCGACTGAAAGGAGCAATCCAGCCCCCGCATTCTGGGAAAGCTTGCTTTCAGGTGAAGTGCATGCATAAAAAATAAGAACCGTAAAACGGTACTCATTGTTGATTTAGGTAATGCCTCCCTTCATGGGATCGCGGGAACCACGGAAGCTGAGCGGAATGCCAAACTGGTTTGTGCTTTCCCGAAGTGCAGTGGCGTTGTCGGCCGAGCCGACGGCACACCAGACGAAGTCAGCGCAGCGAGCAATCTTTCCCCGTCCTCAGTAATCTTCAAAAATGCAAGCTTCGCAGCCAAATGTGTGCTTTGGCAATAAGATTTGGCTGCAAAGTATGCATACTTTCTTCATTTTTATGTCTAATTTTTCGCTTTTGCCATCTCGCGAATTTCCCTTTCCTCCTTCCTTTCCCTTTTGCATTGCTTTCACCTTTTCACCTGCCTGGCTCAATCATTTCCCTCTTTCATTCCCTTCTTTTCTTCTGCATTTGACATTTCACGTTTCACAAACTCGCTCTATGTATTACTGATTTATTTATATTTACAAAAGAAACTTATCCTAAACTTGCACAGTATCAAAAAAAATGTGTATTTTTGCAGCGTGTTTATTACGAAAAAAGTCGTAACGAAAAAATACGTAACATGGAAAACCCTTTTAAATTCGGCACCATTGTGGAGGAGGAGTACTTCACCGACAGGGTGGAGGAAGTGGCCTATATCAAAGAATTTGTGAAGAGCGCCAACCATCTGGTCTTGATAAGCCCTCGTCGTTTCGGCAAGAGCAGCGTGGTGGCAAAAGCGGTGAAACAGAGCGGTCGCAAGCACATCACCGTCAACCTGCAGCAAGCCACCTCGGTGGCCGACTTCTCGGCCAAA
>JAGADZ010000005.1 GCA_017613375.1 Bacteroidales bacterium
TGTCGATATCGGAGTCACGGAGATTACATATCCTATTAATCCGAAGTTTGGACAGACTATCTATCCTCGTGTGAAGATTAAGAATTTCGGTCTGGATACATTGTATGACGCACAGGTTGCTTATAGACCTTACGGTGTACATCTTGCAAGAATTGGCGACTTCCATAGCGATGCGGGTATCGCACCAGGTGAGGTGACGATGTATACATTCGCTACGCCATTTGTGGTAAGAAACGACTTCCCGGATACATTCCAGATTGTGGCATTTACTGTAAATAACTTGGATATCTATAAGGAGAATGACACAACTATCAAGGATTTCTGTCTCTCACCGCTTGACAATGATGTCGCTCTGACAGAATTTGTATATCCTCTCGACCGTGTTATTGCTGGTGACTCACTGCAAGTGACCACACGTATTCGTAATTACGGTCAGGCTCCTGTCTCAGATGTTGATGTGACATTTATATATAACAATGCATACACTGTTACGGAACATGTCGACTTCAACGCTCTGATGGGACGAAGCTTGAATTCATTTGAGTACTTCAATTACACGTTCATCCAGAAGGTAAGGGCCTCTATGGGTATGATGACGATGACAGCCTATGTGAGTATGGACAATGACGACTATATCTATAACGATACTGTAACAAAGAGGATTGATGGTATTTCGGCAATTACAGACCTTAGAGCTAAGGAAATCATCGTCGATACGTCGCTCCACGAACATGTAAGAGTCATGCTTGCAGTGGAAAATGTGGGTGCCCGCGGTGCCAACGATTTCGAGATGGGATTCTGGTACTATAATGACACCAATACTTTGGTCCGCGCCACCTACCATGCCGAAAGACCGCTTCCGGCATTGTCAACGTTGTACTACACTTTCGATACATTGTTGCCGCCTCACGCCCAGTATTATCGCTATGTCACTGCTTTCGTCCATATCGATGGAGACAATGACCCGTCTAACGATACTACGTCGTCAATAGGCCAGCAGTATGTCGAACTCTTGCCGGTACGCTTGCTTGTACAGGAGAATAGGTATGACACATGTTCCGTCCGTATGGAGGTGAAAAACATTGGTAATATTCCTAACTCGCGTATCTTCAAACTGAAGGCTACAATCAACGGTACTGAGATATACAATAACAATGTGAACCGTGTAGTGCCTCCTGGACAGGTGATAACGCTTAACTTCAACAAGGTTATACCGAAATCACCCACGAGAACATATGTTGGCGTTGGACGTTTAACCAATAGTGACGATACCGATACCTCCAACAACCAGACTAATGTTATCGATGTCCAGAACTATTTCGAGGGAATTCCGGTTGTCAGCGATGCTTCTGGCATGGTTCTCGAACAGAATTTCCCGAACCCGTTCGAATCAGCTACACGTATTGATTTCTATATCCCGTCTGCAGGTGACGTGAGATTCTTCATCATTGACGAACTAGGACGACTTGTTTATCAATCGGTGGAATCTTATAATGAGGGCAGCAATTCGATTGAACTCAATAATTTGCAGATATCCACGGGAGTGTATTATTACGGCATCGAGATGAACGGAGAACGTCTGATGAAGAAGATGGTTTACAAACGGTAGCCGTGCTGACTCAATTCATTGACTATATTCATAAGGAGCACCTGTTGGCCGAAGGACAGCGGGTGCTCCTTGCTGTAAGTGGTGGCCGTGATTCGGTGGCCATGTGTGAATTGATGTCGCAGGCAGGGTACGGTTTCGCTATCGCACATTGTAATTTCAACCTGCGTCCGTGTGACTGCGACAGGGACGAGTCGTTTGTAAGGAACTTGGCTCAGAGGTATGGTGTCGATATATATGTTGCGAATTTCAACACTGTAGACTATGCCAAGGAGAAAGGTCTTTCTATAGAGGAAGCGGCCCGCGAACTACGTTATGCTTTTTTTGAGAAAATCCGCAAGGAAGAAGGATATGATGCTATCGCCACGGCACATCACCGTGACGATGCCATTGAGACATTCTTTATCAATCTCATGCGTGGCACAGGGATTATGGGGCTGCAGGGTATTCGTCCTCGCAATGGTTTTGTAATAAGGCCGATGCTTGCATTCTGCCGCGACGATATCGATGCTTTCATCACTGATAACGGTCTCGATTATGTCGAAGACTACACTAATGCGGAACCGTTATATCTGAGAAACAAGATAAGGCTGCAGCTTATACCGCTACTTCGCGATATGGCGCCCTCTTTCGACAGGACAATGCATTCCAACCTTGAGCACCTGTCCGATGCCGCGGAAATATACTCAAATGTCATTGCTGAGTACAGGTCTCTGTTGTTGCATCATGATTCAGATGAAACATACAGCATAGACATTGAGGCATTGTGTTCCATTGGCACGTACAACACTGTCCTGTTCGAACTGTTACATCCGTTTGGCTTTTCTGTAACTGTGGTGTCGGAGATAGTGTCGGTATTCGGTGCCGAGAGTGGGAGACGCTTTTATTCCGATTCGTATGTTTTGGTAAAAGACAGAAGACACTTGTTGCTTTATCCACGTAAGGAGATTACGGAAGAAGAGTTCATTATTGAGAGCCCTGAAATTTCTCATGACAGCGAGATGCCAATATGTTTTGCTGTCGAGAATGCGACTTCCTGTCAGGTGAAACTGCCTTCCGATGAGGCTTGGTTCGATTGTGACAAGCTTCGGTTTCCTCTGAAATTGCGTCATTGGCATTACGGTGACCGCTTTGTGCCTTTCGGTATGAGAAACAGTAAGCTGATAAGTGATTTTTTTACTGATACAAAACTCGATGTCGAACAGAAACGCAGAGTGTGGTTGTTGTGCGACGCAGAGGGTGAGGTGCTTTGGGTCGTCGGTCACCGTGCATCAAACAATGCAACGGTGAGTCCGTCGACAAAGCAAATAATGAAAATGACGGTAAGACGCTAATACAGACAAGTAGTTCTGTCAGTAGCCTATTTTTTTAAGTCCGACCATCCTGTCATATCGGGCACCGGGTGTTCTAAGGTATACGTAGATGGTATAGTTGTTAGGTGTGACAAAATGGTCGCCTTCGAATGTCGCTGTGAGACCTTCGTGTTCACCAGCGGGCAGGAAAAGCAATTGGTAGGAGTAATACCCTTGTTTCAAAAGAAGCCGTTTTGTGTAGGCTTTGTATTGAGGTTGCCACTCCATTCTGCTTTCGTCGTTCATATGCCAGCATGTCAATTCTCCGACGATGTAGATATTTCCGTTGAGCAGTGGATAATCCATAGGAAGGCTGAAATTGACCCATACATAATCTGCTTCTGTTTGAGGGTTGTTTCTGTCTCGGATATTGATTTTCATGCCGCCGTTGAGGCTGTTGTAATGTGAATAAGCTCTGTCTGAACGGTCCTCTTCGGGCTGTAGAAAGGCGAAGTTCTCGCCTCCCCATTTCTCGATACGTTGTACGTGATACATGGCAGCCCACATGTTGCTAAGGTCGAAATAGCGGAAGTTGTTGCCTCCCGGGAAAACATTCTCGGTTTTCCATTGATACATCATTGTATTGCCGCTGTAGCCATTGAAAGGCATGCTCCGCATCAAGTCCTCACGCCCGTTCTGTTGTACTACGACGTGGTAGTAGTCTGCCTGTAAAGGGAGATAACTTCCATTGGCAGGTGTTATACCGATACTTATTTCCTGGTCGTTGAAGATGTTCCCGTAGGCTCCTGAGGGCTTTGCGATGACGGCATCAATCGATGTCAAATCCTCATACACGCAGAAACGCCGCGTCAGAATGATATGTTCGGGCTCGTTGGCAAAATAAACCTCGACAATATAGTTGCCCGAAGCAGTGAAATAATTGTACGAGCCTGGAATGAGCTGGTAATAGTTTACATATTGTTGAAGGGTGTTGAACGAGGGTTGGAAATTGTCTATGCTCCCTTCGCCAATACCGCTAAGGAAATCACTGTCATCCAGATCGTCAATCTCCCATAGGGCGTTACAGTGACGAATGCGATATCGGAAACTGTATGTTACAGGGCTTAATATGTCGAAACGTAGCGTCAATTGCTCGGATGGCTCCCCGAATGAGCTCATTCGTATCAGGGGGCGTTCCAGTTCGATATCGTTACGTGAAAGGAAAACACTTTTTACAGAGGCGTCCCAGTTTGAGTCTATTGCGGTCTGGCCAGAAAGCAGATTGCAAAAAAACACCACTGTAAAAAAAAGTATAAGCCTTCTCATACAGTTTCCGAAAAGATTATTCAGTCATTCTTATAAATTGATATCAATAATATCTTTCAGACATTCGTTCTCAAGGATGGTTTTAATGATATATTCCTGAGCTTCTTTGTTTTCTTTATATTTGTTATCCAATTTGTCGGATAATTCCTCAAGTTTCTTTACACAATCCGCTTTCTTCTCTGGATCTTCAATTTTGGCACACTTACACATCTTGTTGTTGATTTTCTTTGCATCGGACTTGTATCCTCCACAGGAGGCAAGCATAATAACAACGGCGATTGCACTGATTGATAACAAAACTTTCTTCATGATTCTTGTTTTTTAATGGTGAAAAAAATAAATGATTTGACTTTGCAAAAATACGTTTTTTTTCTATTTCTTGCAAATGTGTGCATGTTTTTCAATAAAGAGTGGATGAGGTCAGTCTAACGTATATATTAACCGGAGCCCGCTTTTGTAGGATTTTATGTATAGCTCGTGTGAATCTGCGGCTAACAGGTCGGTGACCCCCCATAATACATACACCGATATCTGCCATCTGTTTCCGAAATCGAAGCCGGCGGAAGCTGTCATACCGGCATTGAAGCTACCCAAGGCGAAATTGGTCTCTCCACTTCTGGGGTCGTTTGCCACAACACGTGTATAAGGATTCAGGAGCGCGTTGTTGTCATCGGTACGGCTTCCGAGGACGAAATGAGTGTATGGGCCTGCGGCAAAAGTCCAAGAGCCTAATCTGTTCGGAACTCTGATAACAACGGGCATGAGGATGTCAGTGCCAAAAGTTGTTATCACGTTTGTATGGTTGCTAATCATTACGCTCGTACGTTCAATATTGCCAATGACGGCAAATCGAAGACTCCACATATTGTTGATTTGGTATTCTGTAAAAAGACCAAGGTCCATACCTAACATAGGTCTGGCTTCCTTCGGAAGACTCTCTTCGTTGTCGGTGTTCATACGAAAGCCTGTCAATTGGACTCCTCCAGTGAGACTCCAACTGATATTCTGTTGACTGCCGTTCTCGATATCGCTGTCGGTCTGTGCCGATGCAGCGGGTGATGCACAGAATACAAATGATAGTATTATTATGATATATCTTTTCATGACGTTATAATGTAAATCCGAATCCCAGTTTTATGAAACCTTTGTCTTTGGCGTTCATACCCTCGTTGTATGATATCCTACGCACATAATCTATACGTATGAACTTTAAGATGTTTTCTATGCCGATGCTGAATTCCATATAGGGCTCCCGTCCAAGAGGCCTCATCCCTTCAGGAAGTTTATACAGCCCTGTCGCTGTCGAGCCTCCAAGAGTGGGGTTGTTTTTCGCCGACAAACCGCCGTAGAGCAGGTTGAAACCAATAACTTCGCGAAGTCTGAGTTTGTTTATGAGAGGTATGCGGTTCAGTATCCAGCCTTTCAGATGGTAGGTGGCAAAGAACGCTGCATATTGGTCCATGATAAACTCCATGGGCCGCATGGTGTTGAATGCCGACGGAGAAAGAAACAGGTTGTCGTTGCCATCGGGGAAGAAAAGACGTGGATAGGGTGCGCGGTTCCAAACCACTCCTGATTTCAATTTGGTGTCGATATGTCCGAAAGCACCTATCCAGATACGTTTCTCGGCAGAGAGGTCGGTACGTTGATAGCGAAAACCTCCTTCCATTATACCGATACGGTGAGTGATGTTTATTGTCGGAGCGTCACGGTTCAGACTGAGCATATTGGTATTGCCGGGACGTTGATGCTCGGGGTTGCGGTTGGGCGTAAAACTGAGTTTGCCCATCCATTCTGCCTCTCCGAAATGACTGACCTCTTCAAGGGAACCGTCGCTCTGATAGGCAAGGTATTGCAATGTGCCTGCCGGTTCAAAGCGGCGTAGTGCTATCCATGTGTCCAAGCCTATGTGACTGTCCCATTCCTTGCGGTAACGTAGAATGGTTTGTGCCACATATTGCATCTTGTGGGGTATATCGGACGACATAAAAATATTGTCGTGGTCGTGGCTCCCAAAACTCAGGCCGGGAGTCTCGATGTCGTATGATGCTGTGAAGCTGAGGAAATCGAAGGGCGCTTCATGTGAGTGGCGTTCTTTCTCGTTGAAGCTATGGATATAGGTGGCATTGAATTTAGGTCTTTTGTCTCGGAATCCATAGGCAATATATCCTTCGGCGAAATTACGGCTGTTGAGGGCTGCAGTGCTCATGCCGCCGAATCTGATACGCCATCCCTCTTCGTTATTGTGGCTTATGAAATTGTATATCGGGCCAATATCCCATTTGCTCTCCTTGCGTGATTCCTTGGTTGGGATATAGCCTGTGAAGAGAATCTCGCCGGTCTTTTTCAGGATTTTGAATTCTGGAAGGCGTGCCAGCTCATAGCGTAGGCTGTCGAGCATGGTCTCTTTGAAGCTAAGCTCTATGGGTCGCAGCTCGTTCCATACGTGCCTCCTCATCTTGTTTTGCCGTGATATGTCGGCTTTGTTGTTGAGCGGGGTGAAAAGACTGTCGGGAAGAGTCTCGGCATCGTCGTCAATCAGGTGGTTGTAGTGTATCCTGACGTTATGAGCATAAAGTTTCTGCACACGTTTGTTAATATAGAGCCGTCCGTAAGTGTCGCATCGGTCTGGCAGGTAGATGACACTGTTTGGGTTTGTTGTGTCGGTGCTGTCCGCAATGCTGCGTCGGTAGGTCTGTACGATGGTCAGGTCCTTGACAAAATTCAAGTTGACATGAGGAGACACTGACATGGTGTATTTTGTTACAGCATAGCTGCTGTCCAGGGCAATGTACATCTGTCCCGTGAAGCCATAGCTTTGTTTGTTGGCGGGAATGAATGACAACTCCACACACCGTGTGCCGTCAACATCCACGGTGTCGGTGATGTAGTATTTGTAGAATGTCACTGCGAGAGTGGAAGAGAGAGGACTTACGAAGTGGTTAAGCATCAGTTCTATGTCGTTGTCGTAAATGTCTGTTGCAGCGAACATGGCACCGATGCTTTCGTCGAGCCCCTCTTGTCCAAGCATCTCGTCAAGCCCTTCCATACGGTATGCCTCAATCAAAGTACGACGTTGTCGAGGCTTGTTGCGGAAAGTCTCACGCATCATGGTCTCACGCATCGATATTGTCAATATCTGTGTCGCGTCGAACGGAGTAAGGTCCAGGTATTTTTCGACAAAATTCAGTTTTCTCCAGAGCCGTTTGTTCTCGAAATCAGGATGGAAATCGTCCAGAGCCAATGTGGTCTTTTCATATATCTGCCTACTGAACCTGTTGAAGTGTTCAGGACGGTTCCGCTCTTTATGCGCTATCACCTCTCTGACAAGCTCCACGGCAGGATTGTCGCGGCGTCTGTATCGACGTCTGTCTCTTCTCGAGGTCGTTATC
The DNA here is from genome assembly GCA_017613375.1 of Bacteroidales bacterium. Lineage (GTDB taxonomy): Bacteria > Bacteroidota > Bacteroidia > Bacteroidales > P3 > Colimorpha. The sequence goes on from JAGADZ010000005.1 coordinate 7,617, forward strand.
TCCACCGTCTGTATCATCGTGGTATGCGGCTTCATGCTGATACTGGCGTTTTTCTTGATTTTGCCTTCTTCAAGAGTTATCTCGACAGGGTCATAGCCCATCATCTGGAATCGCAATACAGTCAAACCGCTGGTGTTGCTCACAGAGAAACGACCGTCCATATCTGTCGTTGTGCCAATAACGCTACCGGCGAATCCTACCTGTACGAAAGGTAGCGGTTCGCCGGTGACGGAATCGGTCACTCTGCCTTGCATCCCTGTGCCTCGGTTTTGGGCGGAAGCTCCAAAAGAGAACAAGAATGCTATGAGCAGAACGACAAATAGTCGTGGATTCATACTATTTCATGATGTTGAACATGTCTTTGCTGACTCCGCATACAGGACAACACCAGTCGTCGGGAAGTGATTCGAAAGGTGTTCCGGGAGCAATGCCGCTGTCGGGGTCGCCCTTGGCAGGATCGTATATATATCCGCATGGACCGCATTGGTATTTGCTCATGGCTGTTGCTGTGGTCTCCTTGTCTCCGTTGTCGTTGGTAGAGCCAATGAGTGAACTTACCAGTTCGGGAACTTTCTCGAGGTCGCTTTCTTCGGGGTTCCACATAACGCGAATATTCTCGTCGATTACCTCAAAACCTGCATCTCTCAACTTCTCTTGAAGTATTCTTACCGATTCTCCGCTCCAGCCATAGCAACCGAAAGCTGCTGCTTTCTTGTTTTTGAATTTCAGCTGTTTCAGGAACTCAAGCCATCCTGCCACGCTCGAAAGGATGCTGTTGCTCACGGTTGGAGAACCAACGACGATGGCTTTGGATTTGAACACTTCGGTCATTATCTCGTTCTTGTCGGCCTTGGCGATATTGAACACCTTGACCACGGTATCGGGACTTTGACGGTGTATCTCTTCGGCGATGCGGTGGGCTATCTTTGTGGTGCCTTCCCACATGGTGTCGTAAGCCACGGTGATTTGATTCTCCTGATAGGCAGCGGCCCATTCGGCATATTTCTTCACTATCTGCATGGGGTTGTCACGCCAGATGGCACCGTGCGATGGGGCAATTATGTCGAATGTAAGGTTGAGACCTGCAATTTCGTCCAGCTTTTTGCTGAGGATTGCCGCGAATGGGTTGAGGATATTGGTGAAATATTTGATGGCTTCTTTGTATAGCAGGCATTGGTCGGCTTTGTCGTTGAAGAGCTCTTCTACGGCGAAATGCTGACCGAAAGCGTCGTTGCTGAACAGGATATTGTCTCCGGTCATGTAGGTCGCCATGGAATCAGGCCAGTGCAGCATCTTCATCTCGACGAAGACAAGTTTTTTGCCATTGCCTATCTCGACGCTGTCGCCGGTCTTCACCACTTTGAAGTTCCAGCCGCGTTTGCCATACTGTCCTTCGATACTCTTCACACACTGGGAAGTGCAGTATATTGGGGTGTCGGGAATCTCGTCCATCAGGGCGGTCAAAGAACCGGAATGGTCGCATTCGCCATGATTTGCGACAATAAAGTCTATTTTCTTGAGGTCTATCTCTTTCTTCAGATTTTCAACGAAATCGAAACGGTGGGGAGTCCAAACAGTGTCAATGAGCACGGTCTTCTCCTCTTCGATAAGATATGCATTCTGGCTCGACCCGTTCAAGATGGAGTAGTCGTCGCCGTGGAAAGTTTCCAGTTCCCAGTCAATGTAGCCAACCCAGCTGACATTTCCTTTTACTTTTTTTCTCATGGTATGGATATTTTTATGAATTTTAATCGTTTGTATTTTTATTGCATCAGGTAACAACAATGCAAAGATAACTTTTTTTCTTGATTATTCTGTTATTGTGTCAAGGAATAGTCCGACACGGTTGATTACAGGGCAGGCGAATGCTTCTTCAATGTGTATTCTTATGGCGTTTGTGGTGACCGTCGGGGTCAGCAATATACGCTTGTAGCCTATTGTCGTAGCTGTGGCAAGGGGATGCCAGCTGCCGTCGGTGCTTTGGTATTCAATACTGAATGCAGCCACACGCTGCCCCAAAGGTATGTATTCCTGAAGCAGGATGCGGTTGAATGTCACAGCTTCTTTAAATGTCATTGTCAGGGTGGGGGAGGTGACGCTGTCGTCCGTTGTCCAGTAGGTGTTGTAGTTGCCGTCTGTCAAATTTGCTGTCTTGTATGTTCTGCAACGTTTCCCTCCGCGTGTATTGCTGGCGACGATGGAGGCTTTTTGAGCTAAATCGACAGAAAAGATTTTGTCAAGAGCTTTGCGGAATTCGATTAGGCGTAGGGAGTCTTCTGCTGCTATCAGCCCACGACGGTCGGGAGGTACGTTAAGAAGCAGCAGTGAGTTGCGGCCAACGCTTGTATAATAGATATTCAGCAACTCCTCTACTGTTTTTGGGTGTTCGTTCTCGTGATGGAACCAGCCTGTCCTGATACTGACATCTGTCTCGGCAGGGATCCAATGTGAGCCATGGATATTGCCCCTGTTCAGGGTGTCAACACTGGGAGAGCCTGCACCGGGATAAAAGCCTTCGGTGTTCAGGGTCGACCAGCATGTCTCGCCGGCAGAGCCGCTCTCGTTTCCAACCCAGCGGCATCCGGGGCCGATATCGCTGAAAATTAATGCCAAGGGCTGCAGCCGTGCAACGGTGGCATTGAACAACGTCCAGTCGTATGTCTGTTTCTTGCCGTTGGGACCTTCACCGTTGGCACCGTCGAACCATTGCTCGAAGATATTGCCGTAGCGCGACAGAGCGTCCTCGAGAGTCAGCCTGAAAGTTTCGTTATAAGAAGGTGTGCCATAGGTCGGAGCATTACGGTCCCAGGGCGAAATATAGACACCCATTTTTATCCCTGCCGCGTTGCAGGCCTCGCTTAGCTCCCTGAGCACGTCGCCTTGTCCGTCACGCCATGAACTCTGAGCAACAGTATGAGTGCTGTGGGGATTTGGCCATAGGCAGAAACCGTCGTGGTGCTTGGCGGTAATTATTATGCCACACATCCCGGCCTGTTTTGCCACAGAAGCCCATTGGCGGCAGTCAAGGGACGTGGGGTTGAATAAGTCTTCCGCTTCGGTGCCGTTGCCCCATTCCACATCGGAGAAAGTGTTCGGCCCGAAATGACAGAACATATTGATCTCCATTTGCTGCCATGCTACCTGTTGAGGAGTAGGACAGGCTCCGTAAGGTGTCGGAGGCAACACTTTGGAACAGGAGAACAATAAAGCAAATGACAATAAAATCAGTGTCTTCGGCGATTTCATACTCAAATAGGATGACAGATAAATAATATGCAAATTTACGAAAATATTAAGAATCTGCTTTGTTTTTTGCAATAGTTATTATTTTGTGTAAATTTGTATCCCGAAATTGAATGCAATTATGTTAGCAAAAGGTACTAAAGCCCCTTATTTCGAGGGCGTTGATGAGAACGGGAATGTAGTAAAACTGACGGACTTTTCAGGCAAAAAGCTTGTTCTTTATTTCTACCCCAAGGACAGTACGCCAGGATGCACTGCAGAGGCCTGCGACCTGAGGGATAACTACGAACGCTTCCTTGCTCTTGGTTACAATGTGTTGGGCGTGAGCCGCGACAGTTCTGCTTCACATCAGCGTTTCATTGCGAAGTATAATCTGCCGTTCCACCTCATCGCCGATACAGATTTGTCTATCTTGAAAGCTTATGAGGCATGGGGAGAAAAGAAAATGTACGGCAAGGTCACCGAAGGTACTTTGCGTACAACATATGTTATAGATGAGGAGGGCGTGATTATTGACGCAATAGGCAAAGTGGACACTAAAAACCATACGGCACAGATAATATGAGGGTCTCCGGCATTTTTGCTGTTGTCGTAATTTTGTTCGGCATGGTGTCGTGCAAGAGCGAGCCGGTATGCACTACGATAGATTCGGTGTTTGTCGTTCGTGTGTCTGAATCGGAGGCGGACTCGTTATACTTGGACGGTTTTGTCAATGTCGCAGACATTGTGCCGGATGCCATCTTGGAGATAAGATACTATGGGACCTTCAACTTTGTGGGGTCACGAATAGACGGTTATATACAACCCACGGCAATATTGACTCGCAGGGCTGCCGACAGTCTCCGTGCTGTTAGCGACGAGCTCATGGCTCAGGGTTATCGACTGAAGATATTCGATGCCTATCGCCCTCAGTCGGCTGTTGATCATTTCGTGCGTTGGAGCAGAAATGCCGAGGATACGCTTATGAAACGTTTTTTCTATCCCAATGTCGACAAGCGTTCGGTGTTCAGATTGGGCTATCTCGCCAGCAGGAGCAACCACTCACGTGGCTCGGCACTGGATCTCACACTGTTTGACATGACGACAGAGAAAGAGGTCGATATGGGAGGGACGTATGATTGGTTTGGACCTGAGAGCCATGCTGATTTTGGAGGTAATCCGTATACCATGAAATACAGAAAGAACGACGCCGTCACTGAAGAACAGTTCAAGAACCGTATGCTTCTCCGCTCTGCCATGATGCGTCACGGATTCAGGCCTTACAATAACGAATGGTGGCATTTCACCCTCAGGGACGAGCCTTATCCAGATACTTATTTTGATTTTCCTGTCAGAACATTATGAATAGAGAACGTGAGATATTTAAGGTGACACTGGTCGGCAGCGCTGTGAATGTGCTGCTGACAGTCTTTAAGTTTGTCGCAGGCATTGTGGGACAGAGTGCCGCCATGACCGCCGATGCGGTACATTCTCTGTCTGACCTGCTGACCGACGCTGTGGTGTTGCTTTTTGTACGCATCAGTGGCAAGCCTCAGGACTGTGGCCACGACTATGGCCACGGCAAGTATGAGACTCTTGCTACAACCATCATCGGATTGGCGTTGATTGCGGTGGCTTTCGGAATAATGTACAAGGCTGCCGTGTCACTGCTTTTCTGGTATCATGGCGGCATGTTGAAGGCTCCTGGAATGTTGGCACTGTGGGCTGCTGTCGTCTCCATCGTGCTCAAGGAGTTGACCTATCGTTACACGGTGCGGAAAGGAAAAACACTCAATTCGCCTGCTGTGGAAGCCAATGCCTGGCATCACCGCAGCGACGCATTCTCGTCGTTTGGGACCCTCGTCGGTATCGGCGGTGCCATCTTGATAGGTGACCGTTGGACGGTGCTGGACCCGTTGGCGTCATTGGTTGTCGGGGCGTTTATCATACGTGTCGCATGGAAATTGATGAAAAGCGGTGTCGACGAACTGATGGAGGCGTCCCTGCCTGAGGATGTGGAGAGAGAGATAATAGATATCGTCTCCTCATTCCCCGATGTGTGTGATCCGCACAACCTTCGTACACGCCGCATCGGCAACCATTATGCCATAGAGTTGCATATTAGAATGGACGGCACCTTGCCGCTGAACATTGCCCATGACCGCACCTGCGAGATAGAAAAAGCCCTTAAGTCCCGTTTCGGTGATACGACCCATATCACACTCCACGTGGAACCTGTCAAGTAGTGGCAATCATTGTTTAGGTGTGTAAATGCTGCCATCCTCAAGCATTCGCTGGCGGGTGGTGTCAAAGTCGTTGTTTACGAAACTGCGCTGTTTGTCTAAGATTGGCGTCTGGATGTCTCCCAATTCAATTATTGTGTGGAAGAGGTCGTCAATCATGTAAGGCGTATGCAGTCGCTCCTGAATATGAGGATAATGTATGTTTAAGTAATTCCTCTGCGATTGCGAGAACCAGAGGATGAACGGTATCTCCACATTGGCGTTGGGGATGCGGTCGGAATAGTCGTGACCGGCATAGTCTCCCTCGTCGTAGACATTCTCACCATGATCGGAGAAATAGATTGCCGATATGCGTACTCCGTTGTGCGACAGGCTGTAGCTGTTGAGTATCGAGATGATGCTGTCGACGACGAAATCGTTGTAAAGGATGGCGTTGTCGTAGGTGTTGATGACGCGGGTACGCTTGTCGCCTTTGTCTTCAAAGATGGCAAAGTCGCGGGGATATCTTTTGTTGTATTGTGTGTGGTTCCCCATCAGATGCAGGAAGACGACCTTGTGCTTGGCGGTGTCGTCGAGAGCTGACCTGAGCGGTTCGAAGAGACGCTCGTCGAGAGAGACAGTCATTGTGCTTTCCTTCGACGAATTGGCAGTGATATTTATGAAAGTCTTCACGTCGGCATTCTGTGCCAGATTTGTAACGCCGTTGTCCCATAAGCCGATAGGAGACTGGTTGGAGAGCCAATAGCTCTTGTAGGGCGACGAATGCAGCACGTCGAAGATATGTATGCAGCTGTCCAGTGGACGGGGATTGTCTGTATTGTTCTCTGTCAGGAAATTCATCACGGAACGCAGAGTATTGGAATTGGCGCTGATGACATTGTCAAAGACCAAAAGGTCTTGTCTCGCCTGCAGGCGTGGTGTGGTCTCTCGTCCGTAGCCGTAAAGACTCATATGGTTGCGGTTGCACGACTCACCGATGATGACCACGACAAGGGTGGTGTCTTTGGTGGTCAGTTCGGTGTCGATGTTGTACAGTTCGCGAGTCTTCAGGTTCTTGTATTCTTTTGATTCGTTAAAGAAAGAGACGAAGGCACGTTCCACGTCGGGCACGGCAAGGCGGAGGAAACGTTTGTTGACGATGTTGTCGGAGAAGAAGAGGACGACAATAAGCCAAAGTATTGACCAAGTGATGATACCGCCCTTGGATTTGAACTTTAAGTCAGGGATATGTTTTAATGTGATGACGAACAGTGCTGTGTAAGGAATGAAAAGCAACAGCAGTGGCGTCATCTTGATGGTCATAAATTCGGACGCCTCGTTGAAGTTGGTGTTGAGAAACACGAATATTGACGATGCATTGAGCGGGCATTTCAGCACAATCCAATGGAAGAGGTTGATGAATCCGTCGGCAAACAGCAGGCTCGTAGCAGTGACGTAGAGCCACTTTTTGCGTGTCAGGACGTAAGGCGTCAGCAGCACAACCGTCCACAGAAGCAACAGGAGTATGCTCCTTGCCGTAAAGACCTCGCTGTTGAGAATCAAACCTGTAACGGGCGCAAACAGCACCAATGCGACAAGCCATAGGAGGTTGAGGAGATTACCGCTTTTATTTGTCATAGTCTTGTGCTACAGTCTTGAGCGTTAGAGCTCTGACTCATTGGTTTACCACTGGCTTGCCGGCTTTTTGCCAGGCTATTATGCCTCCGTCGAGGTTGTAGACCGTGCAGCCCTTTGCCGAGAACTGTTCGGCGGCCATAAGGCTGCGTTTCCCGCTGCGGCAATAGACTGCCACTTTGCCTTTGGCAGTCTTGATGCGCTCGGCAAAGTCGGCGGCTCTCACGTCGATGTTCTCAGCTCCGGCAATATGCCCTTCGGCGTACTCTTTCGGTGTCCGCACGTCGATAAGGCGAATACCTCTTTTGCTTATAGTCTTGGCGAATTCTTCCACGCTGACGGTCGTCACCGAGCCCTGTGGCGCTTGCTCTGTACTTTTGCTGCTCCCGCAGCATACAGCCATCGCCGCAAACATTGTTATCATAAGTAAGTGTCTCATTATTGTTTCGATTTGAATTTTGCAAAAGTACACTTTTTCTTTGGATTGGAAAAAATAGTTTGCCATTTTGTGGAATTTGAGTATCTTTGCACCGTGAAAATGTGAGATAACTAAAGAAAGATGACGCCAGAGAATAGAGACATATTATTGCAACTGCTTGACCGGCACCGTGCGTTGGACATCTCTGAGCAGATAGATTATGAGAAGTCCTATATGGACTCCCTTATTGCCAGTTCCGCCTCACTTGTGGATTTGACACCCGAGCCTATTGTCCCGGAAATGGTCGATAAACAGGCGTTACGGCAGAAAATGGTCGATAAATGGTCGATAAGGCCCACTTTGGCCGGGAAATTGGTCGATATTCTTACTTTTGTGGCCGATAAAGAGGAGTTCACCACCGAGACCATCGTCAGCCAGTTCGGTTTCACAGCCACCACTGCCAAGCGTTATCTGCGCCAACTCACCGAGTATGGCTATCTAGAATCTCTCGGCGGAAATCGTAACCGCACCTATTGATTGAAAACAACAATCTCGGAATAAGATTTGGTTGATTTAGATATTATTCGTATCTTTGCAACTTGAAAATGAAATTCATCTTAAAAAAGGCGACGCCAGTTCACTAACACCCTCGAATATGGATGAGACCACAAAAATAATACCAGTACATCCAATGCTGATTGATGACTTAAGAAGAATAATCAACCGTGCAAGAGCAAATGTTGCCTTAAAA
>JAGADZ010000006.1 GCA_017613375.1 Bacteroidales bacterium
CAAAACCATTATTTTTGGTGGCTATGGAGTGAGTGTTCACCTCTTCCCATTCCGAACAGAGAAGTTAAGCCTCACATCGCCGATGATACTGCACTTGTTTGTGGAAAAGTAGGTCGCCGCCAATTTTTTATAAGGGAACCGTTATCGGTTCCCTTTTTTTTGTTTTGTTCAGTCCAATATTTTCTTGTATTTTTGCAAGTCGAAATTGAAATTGCATTATGCTTGCATCATCCTATCGACCACGCAATCCAGGCCACGATTACTATGGCTGCGGAACATATCTCATCACACTGGTGGTGGCCTCGCGTGCGCACCTGTTGGCTCATTTCGCGACCGAACTCGGTCGCGAAGGGAATGCCCTCGGTCGCGAAACAATAGCCCTCACCCTTCTCGGAGAAGCCGTGCAGCAATTCTGGTATAAGACTCCACAAATACAAGCCACCCATGGCAACCGCGTGGCGGTACATGCCTGTGTCTGTATGCCTGACCATTTCCATGGCGTGATAGAGGTGCTCGAACCGATGGAGTGGAGCCTCGGCGATATCATTCAAGCCTTCAAGGCCGCCTGCACCAGCCGATGGCAGCAAGAGCAAGGCCTCCCCTCATCCACCAATCGACCGATTTCAGTCGATTGCCAAAGTCCCGACTGCCCCCAGTGGCTGCGTGAGAAGGCCATCCTCCATTACAACGAAGGCTCCCTCATCCGCAGTCTCTCCAAGAAGCAGCGCCAAGAGTACTACTCTTTTGTTGGCCGCAGTCAGCGTCCTCTTTTCGACGACAACTACGACGATACCGTCTGCCTCGACGACCGCCACCGCGAGGCGATGATAGCCTATGTGAACGACAACCCACGCCGTGCGCTCCTGCGTCGGCTCTTGCCCGACGTGATGCAACGCAGCCTTCACGTGATGATAGGCCAGCGCAGCTATGGCACTTTCGGCAACCTCTTCCTTCTGCGGTGGGCCCGCAAAGTGCAGGTGCAGTGCCACCGCCGCCATCCCGTCAGTCGCATCCCATACGAGGATACCGCCGACTACGCCGCCAAGCACGACCAATGGTTGTCCGCCGTTCTCGGCGGACAGACGGTCATCGTCACCCCCGGCATCTCGCGTGGTGAGCTCTTGATGAAGAAAGAATGCTTGGAGAAGGGCTATCCGTTGATACACCTGCAGAAAGAGCCCATCGGCCCCTATTGGAAACCCGAGCGCCAGCGTTTCGAGGCCTGCGCCCGCGGCAGCCTGCTGATATTGGCCCCATGGAATCTCGACACCATGGGAGCTGTCGCCGGTATCCCTTTCGACAGCGACTACAGCCGCTTCCACAACCTCAACAATCTCGCCGCCGAAATCTGCTCCTTCTCCGGCGAGGCCAGGATAATAGAAAAAGGTAGATAGGTTTCAGCATTCTTTATTAGGGAGCCGATTTCGGATTCCTTACAAAGTGCAACAGACCATATTACCATTCCATACTAAAGAAAGGGCATCCCGCTGAAACGAGATGCCCCTCAGCCCAATCCAGCTGTCCCAATATTCTATAGTCAGTCTTATTTCCCTTGTTTCTTATACAATGTGTAGAAGAAATACCCCAATCCGCAATAGGCAGCGAGGCGTAGAATGAGGATTATCATTCTACCTCCATTAAGGTACCAGATTAACAATCCAAGGATCTCAGCAAAGATTAATACCGCCATACTGATGGTCGCAATAAGTGATGCTTGTTTCATTGCTTATTTGTTTTTGCGTGTGTTGTACTCAATTCTTGAAAGTAGGATTATCTGTGAGAAGAATACCATCGAACCGATGATAATACCGATTCCTGCTGCTTCGTCACGCCACTCCGAAGCGACAACAATGCCACCGATAACTCCAACGGCCATTAGTATTATTGCGAACCAATACCAAAAACTCATCTTGCCTTTGTTTGTGCCGTTGGGATTAACCTCGTTGGGTACATACTTCAGCAACTCTTCGTATTCTTCATCGGACACCTCGCCTACATTGTAGCGATAGTAATCGTTCTTCTCCATGTCATAGAAAGGAAAATCCATCGTTGGATCGCCCTCACAATCGCCAAGATACTCTTTCTTTCCGATTTGCAACTTGTTGAGGACTTCGGCCAAGGACATCTTCTCGTCCTCTTTGTTCTCCTTTTTCTTTTTGGAGATGTAATCTTGAATGTAATTGTTCATTGTTTGACTGAATAAGTTGCGCTCGTCCGTGCCGCAGCAAGCATTTCAAACAACGAAGCGTGGCACCGATATACCAATTCTTTCGTGAGAGGTTGTGAGATACCTTGAAATACAGAAATGGATACAGTCCACGCTTGATACACGCGAACCGTTACACCGTTCTTGTATTTCGTTAGAAGTTCTCACATTTCTCACGATAAGAAACGAGCATAACGCCTCGTGATTTCCTTCTGAAATCGACTGCAAAAGTACGACAATTTTCCCATTCGGCAAATTTTTTTTGTTGAGTCGAGGAAAGTTTGTATCTTTGATTCGCTGCGCTCACGAAGATACTGCATTTCCGAAATGTCAAAATAAATTTTGCCATTTCGCTCAACTTTCGTATCTTTGCAACTCGTAAGAGCAACTTAAAACTAACAGATTATGAAGAACGTATTGTTTATCGTGGGCTCTATGAGGGAGCGGTCGTTCAACAGGCAATTGGCGAAGGTGGCCGAGGGGATGCTGAAGGGCAAGTGCAATGTGAAATACCTCGACTACAAGGATCTGCCGTATATGAATCAAGACCTTGAAATGCCTGTGCAGCCCAGCGTGGCGAGGGTGCGCGAGGAGGTCAAAAACGCTGATGCGCTGTGGATTTTCACGCCGGAGTATAACTTCAGCTATCCCGGTGTGCTGAAGAACCTTCTTGACTGGCTGTCGCGCCCGATGGACATGAGCAACTTCCAGAACCCCTCGGCGGTCGTCGGCAAGAAGGTGGCCATCAGTGGTGCCGGTGGTAAGAACATGACGCAGAGCTGCCGTGCCAAGCTCACCGAGCTGCTCGACTTCATGAAGATGGACCTCATGCACGAGCCGCAGACCGGCATTGCCCTCGGCATGGAGGCTTGGACCAAAGGCGAGTTTGCCCTCACCGCCGAGCAACGTGCCGAACTACAGAAACAGGCCGATGCCTTCTGTGCATTTATCGGAGCATGATATGTACGACGTAAAGATTACAGCCATCCGCAAGGCGGACTACAAAGACCTTCAGGCTCTCTATGAGAACCCGATAGAACACACGTGCGACGTCGTTGAAGGACAGATGTGGGTGAGTCACAACGGCAAGAAGCCTGATGGCATGTGTGACAGTGCCTGGGAGAGTATGCAGTGGTTTGTGCAGGAACTGGCGGCAGGCAGAGGCAATTTCTACGATGGATGGATGAAGAATCCCAACAGTGCCATGATTAGCTGCAACGACGGATTCCGCCCGGTAAGTTTCCTCTTGGAAAGAATATAGAAACTCATTTGCAATTTTATCTCCAGGAAATCGTTATAAAACAAAAAACGTAATGAAACTGTTTCGACTTACCATACTGCTTTTTGCCGCAGTCACACTGTCGGCATGCAATCCTGAGGACTATCAGCATCCCGATGTGCTGAAAGGGATATGGGTTAGCGTCGCTAATGCCAAAGATCCGGCTCTGATTCTCGAAATATACGATGAGACCCTTGTCGTTAAAGACGGCTCATGGAATTACCGTCCTTTCACGTCCGACGAGGAGTGGGATTATCATATGGACCGTGATTCCGTTTTGCATATCTCACGCTATGAGTATGATTCCGACGGCGACTACACAGAGAGTTCGCACGTCTTGGACCTCAGTTTCAGCAACTCCTTCAATACACTGACACTATACTATAAACCACTCTTCAGCTCTGTCAGAAAATACACCTTTATGAGGCGATAGATAACATTCTTCGTAAATATTATAAACAAGACAGGGTGCCAAAGTGTGGCACCCTGTCTTGTATTTATGCTTGGAATTTCTTATTTGAAAGCATTCTCACTCAAGCCTTTGCCGCTCAGTGCGAGATCTTTCATATACGAAGGCACGTCGTGGCCTAAGTATTTCTCCACATAGAGTTTGGCGAGGTATTGGCCGAGCATGAAACCATGTCCACGCAGACCTGTCAGCAGACCCACCTCGGGATCGACAATGTAGCGAGGTTCTGTGTAGCGTCCTGCCCATACGGCGAGGATGCTGACTTCTCTCAGGTTGGGAATCCATTCTGCGAAGACTTCGCTGACAATCTCAAGGAACTCTTTGCTGTTGTATTTGATGTTCTGGCGGGTCTCGTAGGCATCAGTATCGGGGCTTGCACATCCGATGATCTGACCGGTATGGGCGAACTGCTGGCCGTAGACGGCACTGAAGCCTTTATAGTGTCGACGGTCGATAATCATGTCAAGGGCATCGCCGTTAACACCCATAAGAGGAAGTCTGCGGGTGATGAAAGCCTGATGCTTGACAGGATACAGGCCTGTGTCTATTCCCAACATATCGGTGAAACGTTCGGCACCCCAACCCATGCTGTTGACGAAATGTTCGCAGTCGTACTCTACGTATTTGCCTTCGTGTGTACGAACCAAAGCCAAGGTCCGGTTGCCATTACGCTGAACATGGAGAAGTTCGCAGTCCTCATATACGCGTCCGCCGAGCGAGCAACCGATACCGCGGATGTAATCGATGACGCGGCCTGGAGTGGCTTGCCAGCAGTCGCGTGTCATCAGGGCGTGGCTATAGGTCGTCTTGCTGTCGTCCCATAGCGGTGATATCTCTTTCTTGAAATCCTTACGGTCAACCATATAGGCATCGCTCCAGGCACGCGATGCGTCAAGAGCCTTGTAAGTGGCTTCGTCGTGGACGAGGTTTACATAGCGTGTGGGCTTATAGTTGATATTGTGGACTTTCTGGATTGATTTGAATATCTCGTGACTGTGTTGTGCGATGTCGGCGATATCGGGGTTGGAGAATGCGGGACGGCCGCCACCGATATTTCTCCATGAAGCGCCGCGGCTCCAGTTCACAAGCACAGGTTTGAATCCTGCCTCACTGAAATAGCGGAATAATCCGCTGCCTGCTATGCCGCCTCCTGCAATGAGCACTCGCACCTGTTCACGGCTGACATCGTTGTTCTTCGGGAATACGAAGACCTCCTTGCGGCCTTCGGTATAGATGTCCCCGACGGTCACTTGGTTGCTGAGTGGTGCACGCGGTGTCGCGTCGCCTGTGACCTCGATGCCGTGAGCTCTCAGCACCTGACGGGCTCTCGCGATACAGCGTTTGCCGCGGCAGGGACCCATACCCATGCGGGTTATGTGTTTCAACTCGTCGACCGAGATGTATTTGCGGTCGCCGACGACATCTATCAGTTGCTGTTCGCTGATATCCTCGCAGTGGCAGATGAATGTCTCGCCAGTCTGGTCGGACGAGCTGCATTTGTCACTCATGGACAGTGTTTCAGGGTATCTCTCTTTTGCTATAAAACCCTTAATGTCGGTCATGGCACCGTCAATCTTCGCCACCTTAACCCTCGCCACATTGGTCTTGTTCTCTTTCTTAAGGATTTTTTCTATGACACCCTCTCCGATTTTACGTCCGTTATTGTCGACAAGGTAAACTTCCTTGCCTTCGTCGATGTCATATTCTATCGGCAGGAAGCACCATTCTTTCTGAAGGTTGTATCCGAAGATTGCCAGTCCTGGGCAGTGGTTCACGCACTCCATGCAGCCTATACATTTGTTGTAATCCACTGTCGGCGTGCTTGCCGTGGTCGGCTTGCTGATGGCTCCCTGTGGACAGCTGAAAGTACATGGGTTGCAGGCAAAGCCATACAGGCAGTCTATCTGCACAAAGGGTTTGGCGTTCATCCTCTCTGATGTCGGCAAATTGGGCTTTTCAAGTAGTCTTACAGGGTGTTGCTGGGAATCAATATATTGGCGTGAGATGTCAAGATATTCGTCGTAATTGAAGCGGATAGCCATCTCCTGGGCTATCTCGTAAGCAGCCTGACGGCCACGGAGAACGGCACTGGTGCCTTCACCTATGCGAACAGCGTCACCGACACCATAAACATGGTGACCATACAGTTCCTTGCCTTTTGTCAGGAGTTGGTTATCGGGCACAAGACCTGTACAGATATTGATGATGTCGATATCTTCAATCACCTGCTCAGTCCCTGGGATGACCTTGAAATTCTCACATTTGGCAATGACGGCACCGACAACGCCTGTGCGGTCTTCATTGGGAATTGCACGAACCAGTGTGTAACCGGTCATTATGGGAATGCCAAGGCGACGCACACGGTTTGCCTGCACGGGGAAGCCTCCCTCACGGGGCATGGCCTCGATGATGGCTTTGATGGTGGCTCCGGCCTGCATGCCCTGATAGGACGTCAGGTAGCCGATATTGCCGGCACCGACAGTCAGCACCTTTTTACCGAGGAGTGTATGTTCCTGGTTCATCATCTTCTGGAACACTGCAGCGGTGTATACGCCTGGTACGTCGTCATTCTCGAAAGCCGGCATGAACGGAACGGCACCAGTTGCGACAACGAGATGCTGGGCGTCGATATAAGCCATATCTCCGGTGACGATGTTCTTTATCGCCAGACGCGGACCTTCGAGGATGTCCCATACAGTGTAGTTCAGTAGAATTCCTTCCTGATTGTCGCCGGCAAGAGTCTTCGCAATGTCGAAACCACGCATTCCTCCGTATTTCTTTTCTTTCTCGAAGAAGAAGAATTGATGGGTCTGCATATTGAACTGTCCACCGATGCGGGCGTTGTTGTCTATAACCAAATTGTCTATCCCGAAAGCATTGAGTTGCTCCCTGCAGGCCAGACCTGCCGGACCGGCACCGACTATGGCGACCTGGGTCTTGTATATCTTCACTTCGTCGGGTCTCTTCAGTTTTTTTATGTCTGCAAGATTCTGCTCGCTGTTGTCAAGTCTGCGAACCTCTTTCACGCCATCGACAGGGGTGATACATATTCTACGCACCTGACCGTCGACAAGCATCTCGCAAGCACCACATTTGCCTATGCCGCATTCCAGTGAACGGTTACGGCCGCTAAGAGAATGGCTGTGAACAGGATATCCAGCCTCATGCAATGCCTTGGCAATGGTGTAGCCTTTACGGCCCTGAACTTTGTGGCCTTCATAGTCAAATTCCACCACCTCGCTCTGAGGGATGTCCAAAATGGGATGTTTCTCAATTCTATACATGTGATAGTATTCTATGAATTAATAATTTGCATCATTGTTGCTTTCTCGTAAAAGCATCACAAAAATAGTAATTCTTATTTTATAATGCAAATAATATCTTCTTTTTTTATCACCTGTGCCGTATTTTCTGTCTGAAAAAAGGATTATGTACCGCCGGACAATAATATTATTCCGTTTTTGACGTTTAGAACCAAAATGCTACGAGAATGAAAAAAGCGTCAATAAATCTTATCCTTATCGCAGCCGTGGTGACTTTCATGGCTTCCTGCAGTAGTCCGTCGGCTCCTGCACCCAAAGACAATCATTACACCATCTCAGGAAAAGTCCCTGACAGAGTCGATGCCGAATGGATGTACCTCTATAATATCGACAGGGAAAACCAGGTTGCGTTTGATTCAGCCAAAATCATTAACGGAGAATTCTGTTTGGAGGGCACAGCACCTGATACTGTGCTTCTCGCCGTGTTGCACCCCGGTGCTCTCGATGATTACCCTGCTGTGGGGTGGAATGTTATTGTCGAACCAGGCTATATCGTGGCTGATGATGCCGATGCCTTTGCCAGCGGCACGCCTCTCAATGACGGTCTCCGTAGTTGGATGTTGCAGATAGCCAGATTGTTCAAGGAGGGCAATCAAGATGAAAAGGCCATTCTCACCGCTTTCTTTAAAGAGCACTGGAATGAGCATTCGTCTGATTTTGTAGGAGCCTTTGTGCTTGTTGATGCTTGGATGTATATGGATTTCAACTATGTAGATTCTCTCGTTTCACAAATTCCGGAAGATATTCGCAATATACAGCTTATCAGGCAGAACCTTATAGAACCTGTCGCATCGACACGTGCTTCGCAACCGGGCAACTCTTTCAAAGATATCGCTCTCATCACTCTCGACGGTGCCGAGACTCATCTGTCCGACTATGTTGGCAAGGGTGATTATGTCCTTGTCGATTTCTGGGCAAGTTGGTGCGGCCCCTGCAGGGAATCCATTCCCGAATTGCAGGCCGCCATTCAAAAACATCCCAAGGTCAAAGTCCTCGGTGTTGCTATACGTGACGATGCCAATGATACCAGACAGGCTATCAAGAATCTGAAAATCACTTGGCCTGTAGTGAGCGATCCTGCAATCAAAAGTGGAGAAATATACGGTTTCTCAGCGATTCCATTTATGATGCTTTTCGGTCCTGACGGTAAAATAATTGCCCGCAATATTTTTGCCGAGGAGCTCGACAGGACTCTCACCGAGAAAGTCAAATGATGATAAAAAAAAGCCGCCCCATATAAACAGGGCGGCTTTCCATTATGAAAAAACAATCTTATTTTTCTTATTGCAACATGGCTATGTGACGGCTGACCTCGCCGATGCTCTCCTTGACGAAGTAGCGGCAGGAGTTCAGATAACGTGCGTCACGTAGACTGTCAAGTAGCAACAGGTATCCCATGATTATGTAGCTCAGCACCTCTGTCAATGCACGTGTCGTATGCTCGAAACGCTCAGATGTGGTGCCTTCCGATGCTGCCATCTCGTAGAGTTTCTTGTATTCTTCGGTGGCTTTCCGGAGGGTCTCCATGTATTTCTGCATCTCTGCATTGGGAGTGTTGGCGAGGGCTTCGGCCACACGGGTGTCGTAGCTCTCTATCTGTTTGAGATAAGCCCCGCTGGCGATACCTTTCATGGCGGCTACGACTTGCAACTGGCTGGTGCCTTCATAGATGCTCAGGATTCTGGCATCGCGATACAGGCGTTCGCAGGCATACTCTTTCATGAATCCGCTTCCTCCATGTACCTGGATACAGTCGTATGCACAACGGTTGGCGAATTCACTGGCATTGAGTTTCACAAGGGGTGTCAGGATATCGGCAACGCGTGAGGCGCCTTTTGAACTTGTAGAGAGGTCTACGTAGCGTGCTGTCTCGTACATAAGACTGCGAGCACCGTCGGTGCGTGAACGCATCTGGTAAAGAAGGTCTTGGACGGCGACAAACTGGTTGATGGCGTGGCCGAACTGTTCACGTGATGCAGCGTAGGCTTCAGCTTCGCGGCAGGCGGCTTCGCACAGTCCGATGGACTGGGCTCCAACACCAAGACGGGCACCGTTCATAAGAGACATGACATATTTTATCAGTCCCAGACGCCGTTCGCCGACAATCTGGCAGGGGGCGTTGGTGAACTGTAATTCTGCTGTCGGAGAGCCTTTTATACCCATTTTGTTCTCTATACGACGGACAATCATGCCGCCGTCGGCCTTGTCGAAGACAAAGTAGGAGAGACCGCGGCCGTCATTGGTGCCTTCTTCACTGCGTGCCAATACAAGGTGCAGATCGGCGTCGCCATTGGTGATGAAACGTTTTACGCCGTTCAGACGCCAGCATTTGTTTGCCTCGTCGTAGGTGGCTTTCAGGCGTACCGATTGCAGGTCGCTGCCGGCATCGGGCTCCGTGAGGTCCATGGAGCAGGTGGCTCCCTGATAGATTCTCGGAAGATATTTGTTTTTTAGCTCTTCGTTTGCAAATTGCTGAATAGTGTCGGCACAGTCCTGAAGACCCCAAATTGTGGCGAAGCCAACGTCGGCACGTGCAATTATTTCCGCAGCCATTACGGCAGCCACACGCGGGAAATTCAGACCGTTGTATTGGCGTTCCAGAGTCATGCCGTAGAGTCCCGACTGTATCAGTGCGTCAAGGTTCTTGCGTGTGCCGGGAGCGTAATGTACGCGTCCCTCTTCAAGTTTCGGGCCTACATGGTCTACCTCTTCGGCATTTGGAGCTATCACATCGCCTGCAATCTGGCCTAACAGGTTCATCACCATGTCGTACTGATTCACGGCTTCCTCTGCGGAGGCAGGGGCTTCGGGATGGTTGCCGGCTTCGGCGTAATTCTTCTCTTTTACTGCTACCACTTGCTCCATTTCGGGATGATGGAGGTAGAAAGATAAGTTCTCGTTATCGGTATAAAAATTCATAATTGTCGTTGCTATAACCTCACGGTCGTTTCAGGATTTCGTCCCATGTCGCCGTGAGTATTAATTTATTTCAAATTGTTTTTGTAGCAGGCCATAAACTGCGGTATCACTGTCATTACGTCACCAATGATTGTGTAGTCGGCAATGGCGTTGATAGGAGCCTCGGGGTCGGTGTTGATAGAAATTATCTTGGCACTCTGCTCCATGCCGGCTCTGTGCTGCACGGCACCGCTGATTCCGCAGGCAATATAGAGCTTCGGACGTACTGTCACACCCGTCTGGCCTATCTGGCGTTCGCCTTCTGCAAAGCCTGCATCCACGGCGGCACGTGTAGCTCCTACGCTGCCTCCTATGAGATGTGCAAGTTGGTGGAGTATCTCGAAATTCTCTTTGCTGCCCATGCCGTAGCCGCCGGCAACGATTATCTGTGCTCCCTTGATGTCGATTTTCTGCTCTTCGATTTCTCTGCTGAGAATTTCCACAGCCTTGTCGGCAGTGTCTATTGTGGCGTCAAGTTCCACGGGAATAATGGACCCTTTGTAATTGGCATCCAGTATTTCTTTTTTCATTACGCCTTCGCGCACGGTGGCCATCTGGGGACGTGTCTCGGGACATACGATGGTGGCTATTATGTTGCCGCCGAAAGCGGGGCGCATCTGCAAAAGGATATTGTCATAGTTTTTCTTGTTCTTCATGTCCTCGTGGGAGCCAATCTCCAGAGAGGTACAGTCTGCCGTAAGGCCACAACGCAGGAACGATGCGATGCGTGGTGCCAGGTCGCGTCCGACTGACGAAGCACCGAAAAGGACGATATCGGGTTCCTGCTTCTGGATGAGCTTGGAAAGCACATCGAAGTGAGGCAGTGTGCGATAGGGTGAAAGACGTTTGTCGTCGGCAAGGAACACATCGTCTACTCCGTAGGGGTATAGCGACTCTGCTGCTTCGCGTACATTGTAGCCAAGCACGGCGGCTTGTAGGCGTACACCCAAGCGGCTTGCCAACTGGCGACCCTTGGTGCAGAGCTCCAAACTAATGTCGGCAATCTTGTTCTGCTCCGACAATTCACAGTATACTAATACGTTATTTTTTGTCATACTTACGAAATCAAGTTTCAGAATTCAAATTTCAATATTTGGAATTACCAATCCAGAGATATTATTTCAAAATTCGATATTTAAAAATAAAAATCATAGATTTAATTTCAAAATTCAAAGTTCGAAATTCAAAATTACAAAATGTGTTCCTTTATCAACGTTGCGGTCAGTTCGTTTAGAGCCTCCTCGGTGGGCTCCATAACTACAGACTCCTTATGCGCCAGCACCACATTCTCTATTTTTTTGACTTTTGTCGGAGAACCTTTAAGTCCCAGACGCTCCATATCGGCATCTATGCCGTCGGCAGTAATCATACGCACTTCATCTTTGGCCTGTCTGAGCAGTCTGTGGGCGTTGGGGAAACGGCAGTCTGCCCCGGCAGAGGTTACTGTCACCAATACGGGTAGCTGTGCCTTCACACATTCTGTTCCTCGTTCCAGACGACGGCGAATCGTGATTGCCTTGGCGTCGATATCAAGAAGCTCTTCGGCGTAGGTGATCTGAGGTATATCCAGCTTTTCAGCTACCTGTGGTCCCACCTGTGCCGTGTCACCGTCAATAGCCTGACGACCTCCAAAGATAACGTCGACTTTTCCCAGTTGTTTGATGGCTTGCGACAGTGCATAGGAAGTGGCAAGAGTGTCAGCCCCTGCAAAACGGGCGTCACTGAGTACAAAACCATCGTCGGCTCCGCGTGATTTAGCATCTTTGATTATCTCTGCGGCTCTCGGAGGTCCCATCGTCACCACTGTTATTGTCGCTTCTGGCATGGCGTCTTTTACTCTCAGTGCCATCTCAAGGGCTTTAAGGTCCTCGGGATTGAACACTGTTGGCAACGCCGCACGGTTCACCGTGCCGTCGGCATTCATGGCGTCGGCACCGACGTTGTGGGTGTCAGGCACCTGCTTTGCCAATACTACTATATTAAAAGCCATATCTGTTTTCGATTTTCTGTTTCGTGGAATTGTTGTCAGTAAATTGCGTCAAGCTTTTTTCACATATTCGATGATATCGCCTACGGTCTTTATCTCTTCGGCAGCTTCCTCGGGAATTGAGATGTCGAATTTCTGCTCGATAGACATGATAAGTTCCACGCTGTCAAGCGAGTCGGCGCCAAGGTCGTTGACCAGGCTCTTCTCGGGGGTGATGTCTGCTGACGATATGCCCAGTTTCTCTTCTATTATTGCGCAAATTTCACTTTCTAACTGTTCCGGTGTTAATTCTTTTACGTTCATATTGTGTGTTGTTTTTGTTTCATTGAATTGTTAATAATTATTTGTTAGTTGATGGCAAGACCGCCGTCGCAGCTTATCACCTGTCCTGTTACATAGGAGGCGAGGTCTGAAGCCAAAAACAGCGATACATGTGCCACGTCGGTGTCATGACCGCCTCTGCGAAGAGGGATCTTGGTCATCCAGTCTTTACGCACATCTTCGGGGAGCTGCTGTGTCATAGGGGTCTCTATGAATCCAGGAGCAACGGCGTTGCAACGGATATTTCTCGAACCAAGCTCTTTGGCTATGGAACGGGTGAAGCCAATGATGCCCGCCTTGGAAGCAGAATAGTTGCATTGGCCGGCATTGCCGTTAAGACCGACGATAGAGCTGATATTGATTATGGAACCTTGACGCTGCTTCATCATCATAGGAGCGAAAGCCTTGGTGTAGTTGAATACAGAGCGGAGGTTTACATCCATTACGAGATTCCAGTCTTCCACGCTCATACGCAGTATCAGTTGGTCTTTGGTGATACCGGCATTGTTGACAAGGATGTCAAGTCTTCCATAGTTGTCGGCAACCCATTTTGCGACTTCCATGGCTTGTTCGTTGTCGGCGGCATTCGAGGCAAGGAAATCGGCTCTGACTCCTTTGGCACGGAGTTCGGCAAGCAGCGATTCGCTGTTCTCGTTTTCTTTCAGGTCGGTGAAGATAATGTCGGCACCTTCTTCGGCAAACAGCAGTGCATGGCTGCGACCTATTCCGCGTGACGCTCCAGTAATCAGTGCTATTTTTTTATCCAATAGTTTCATAATAATATATTTTTTGTTTTTTTTAATGGAAAAAGTTAATAGTCAAGCCAATCCAACGTCGTCCGATTGACTTAACTATTATAACTGTAGTAATAGTTATTTATTGTCTACCAATGTAAAAATCAGACTGCCCTTTGCGCAGAGCTTGTCTTCAACTCTCGCTTCGGCATCGACAAAGAACGTCAAGCCTCTTTTCGCGGTGACTTTGCCACGGATGGTGATTGTGTCTCCGGGACGGACTTGGTTTTTGAAACGCACCTTGTCCAATCCGCTGTAAAAAGGTGTACGGCCTGGCAGGTCGTCTTTTATCAAGATACAGCAGTTCTGTCCCATGATTTCACAGAGTATCACTCCGGGAACTACAGGATAACCAGGGAAATGACCCTGCAGGAAATATTCGTCACCACGTACATGGTAGTGTCCCACAGCAATGCCGTCTTCCAAGGTTACATCGTCTACAAGCAGCATGGGCTCGCGATGCGGCAGAAAGGTCTTTATTTCATCTCTTTCCATATTATATTATTTTATTGTTTTCAATATATATAATTACCCTCAGATTTTTCTAAGAGCGACACATGCATTTTGACCACCGAAACCAAATGAATTGCTTATGGTCATCTCGGCTCCGAAATCACGTGCGGTGTGGGGAGTGTAGTCCAAATCGCAGTCTGGATCGGGTTGGTCAAGATGAATTGTCGGTGCCACTTTACCATCACGGAGTGTCAAGGCACAGATAATCATCTCTATGGCTCCCGTGGCTCCCAACATATGGCCCAACATTGATTTGGTACTGCTGATTACAGCTTGACGTGCCGCGGCCTCGCCCATGGCCTGTTTTATTGCCAGGGTCTCGGTTTTGTCATTCAGCGGTGTGCCAGTACCGTGTGCATTGATATACAGTCTCTCGCCTTTGAAACCTGCTTCTTCCAAAGCTAAGCGTATGGCGTTAGTGGCACATTTGGCATCTGCTCTCGGTGCGGTATAGTGGAAAGCGTCGCATGTGTTGCCATAACCACATACTTCTGCATAGATATGTGCACCGCGTTTACGTGCCAAATCGTAGTCCTCGAGAATCATAACTCCAGACCCTTCACCCATTACGAAACCTTTTCTTCTAAGGTCGAACGGTAGTGATGCGGCCATTGGGTCTTCGCTGGTTGACAATGCTTTACTGTTTGCAAAACCGGCTATTGCTATGTCGCAGATGGCAGCTTCAGCACCTCCTGTTATCATGGCGTCGGCACGGCCTTCGCGAATCATTCTATAGGCTTCGCCAATCGAATGTGTTCCTGTGGCACAAGCCGTTACAACTGGCAGGTTTGGACCTTCGGCATGAAAGACTATGGCCACGTTGCCGGAAGCGATATTGGCAATCATCTCGGGGATGAAAAGGGGAGACACGCGGCGAGGACCTGCTTCAAGCAGTGATGTATGCTCGCGGCAGAATGTCTGGATGCCACCTGTACCGGAACCGATAGCACAGCCAAATCGGCTGGAGTCAATATCTTTCCCCACTTCCAGACCGCTGTCTTTCATCGCCTGTGTGGCTGCGGCGATGGCATAAAGGGCATAGCGGTCATTGTGACGTACCATGGCTTTGTCTATGCCAAAATCTTCAGGATTGAAGTCCATCACTTCTGCAGCGACTTTGACGGGGAGTTTCTCGGCATCAAGTTTTTGTAATTTCTTGATGGCGCAAGTGCCTTTCAGCAGTTCGCTCCAGAAGGTCTCTATATTGTTTCCAAGTGGGGTGACGCATCCCATACCTGTGATTACTACTCGTTTCATTTCTATTATCTATTTGTTTCTCAATGATTATCTAAAAAATACCTCTGTTTTATATTTGCGACCATTTGATGAGGGCTGCTCCTGTGACAAAGCCGCCTCCGAAAGCACTGAGCATCAGGGTGGCGCCGTCGTTCAAACGGCCTTCCTTGTGCAGTTCGTCAAGCAATATTGGAATACTTGCTGACGATGTGTTGCCATAATGCTGCATGTTTGTCGGGAATTTCTCTTTGGGTTGTCCCAGATGTTCGCGGATGTTCTCAATGATTCTAAGATTGGCTTGGTGAAGCAGGAAGAGATCGATGTCCTCTGACGTCACTTTGCATTGTTTCATCAGAGTGTCGATATCCTTTATTGAGGCACTGACGGCCAGACGGAAGACCTCACGTCCAATCATGACAAGAGGCGTGGTGCGTTCTTCTACGCGGTCGTAGGGTGTACGCTCCATCGAACGTTTGTAATACAGCACATCGGTATGTGTGTCAGCGGTCACTCTTATTCCCATCAGGTTATTGCCGGTTGTAACAACCACGGCTCCAGCACCGTCTCCAAACAGCACAGAGGTCTCTCTCTCATGCCAGTTGCAGAAACGTGTAGGTTCTTCTGCGCAGATTATCAGGATGTTCTTTGCTCTTCCGGTCTTCAGGAATGACTCGGCGATATCCAGAGCGTAAATGAATCCTGCACATGCTCCATTCAAGTCAAAGCAAGGACATTTGCAACCTAAACGGTTCAAAAGAATACTGCTAAGTGACGGACTGACATAGCTGTTGGCTACATTTGAGCATATTACATAGTCTATTTTTGACCCTCTGATGTTCGCAGACTCTAATGCAGACATGGCAGCATCATAGGCCAAGTCGCGCAATGTTCCGGTACTTAACATTCTACGTGTTTCAATACCCGTTCTTGTTCTAATCCAGCTGTCGCTGGTGTCAAGGAATCCGGCAAGCATGTCATTGGTGACTATTTTGTCCGGAAGTGCACTTCCTGTTCCAATAATTCTCATATTAATGTTTCTATTTTAATAAACCTATATGAAGATTTCGTTTTTTTCGGGCTGCAAAGAACGAACAAATAATTAAATAAATTTTGTTAAAAACGATATTTTACACAATATTTTTGACGAAATGCCGATATTTTGGGTGAAATTTTCACTTTTTGGGTGAAATACATAAAATTTGAATCGTTTTTATGCAAAAAAGACACAATAATATACCGAAATTTCTTTCCGAAAAAAGGAGTATATGGCTATTTCTTCTTTCCGTTCTTTTCTTTGCCATATTGTTTATTTTGTTTTACAAGCCTGCCGGTTTTATGCGTACCAGCGAGCTCCTTTCTCCTTGGAATGAATATATCTATACTGCCATTCAGGTTTTTAGTGGCTTTATCATTCTTCTTGTAAGTCGTATTTCCCTCGCTCATTTTCTACAACGCCATGAAACGGATTTTTCAGGCATTGCTTTGTGGATTGCCTTGGAAATGATTGTCATTACATTGGTATTAAGTGTGATAGCTTCTCTTTTAAACGCCGATGAAGGTCTTGATTTTGTAGAGTTGCTTTGGCGTGTTGCTGTAAATATTATCAAAATTCTTTTTATTCCCTATGTTATTACTGTTCTGATATTTATGCTTCGAGACCGTCGTCACCAGATAGATACTCTCAGCAAAAGAATTGAGAATATGTCCGGCGGAAACGATATGAGTAATGACAACATGAATTTCTACGACCGTGGTGGAAAACTTGTATTCTCCACACGTCGTTCCAACGTGCTTTATATTGAAGCCGCAGACAATTACAGCAATATACATTATATTAATGAGGGGAAGGAGGAGACTTTTATCCTTCACAACTCCATGAAGCATCTCGATATATCAGACAATTACCCCAATCTACTCCGTTGCCACAAGTCTTATATGGTCAATATTGACAATGTCAAGCTTTTACGCAAGGAAAAAGATGGTCTTCTTCTTGAACTGGCACAAGGAGCACGCTCAATCCCTGTCTCGCGGACATATAATGAAAAGGTGGTCCATTTTTTCGCCAGTGTCCCGGAGTCTTGATCCATTAACAGAGATTGTCTGTTATAAGCCATTCGAAAAATACAATTTTTTTTTCAGTATCTCGTTTCTTAAAAAACTATTGTTATGAAACGGAGATATTTGTTTTTAATAATTGTTGTTTTCGCTGTCATATCATGCCGTACATCCACTACAGAAGTCGTGATGTCGGATACTTCGTTTATGAATGGTGACCTTATTTTTGTCGCCATGCCTTCCAATATGGAGAATCCCGCCGATACTGCTGATATGGGAAGTGCCATCGTTGCAGCGACAGGCGATTCTAATTCCCGGAACTATATCCATGTGGCTATAGTTGAGCGTTCAGGTGATTCGCTGTTTATCATAGATGCTACAATAAAGCGTGGTGTTGCACGCTATCCTATAGATACATTCTTCACGGATTTCCATAATCCCGATGGGACTCCGTTGCGTTTCGATGTGATGCGATTAAAGGAACAGGACAATATGGAATTGTTTGTCAGCAATGCAAAACGCTATGTGGGACAAGGGTACGACCTCTTTTTCAAGCCTGACAACGACATGCAGTACTGTAGCGAGTTGGTCCGTAACGCCTATCGCATTAATGATTCTTCATACCTCTTCGATGAGGCTCCTATGAATTTCAGGAATCCAGACGGCTCTTTTTCACCGTATTGGATAAAGTTGTTTGAGGGTTTGGGAAGTCCGATACCACAGGATGTTATGGGTACAAACCCGAATTCCATGTCGCATTCGCAACTGCTACGTTTTGTCAGAACTATTGTCAGATGATTTTTGTGGTAATATCTAAAAATGATTGACAATGAAAAAAATAAAATTCTGTATACTGTTGTTTTTTGTATTGTCGTTCTCCTCCTCGATGGCTTGGGCCGTGAATCAGGATTCCGACACCCTCATATGGAATGGTAAGAAGTACGCGCTGCTTATCGACTGGCGCTGTCCTTCGGTGATGCAGGTTTATTATCAGCGCAGGGATATCAAATCTCCGTTCACTACGTGGAGCTCCAATAACAACCGCGGTCATGTCGCCACATTTGAATTGCGGGAGGACGGACTTTATCTGCTAAATATTGAAGCAAAGAGGTTCCGTACTCGCAAGGGGAATCTCTGGACAGAGACAGGCATTGACACTGTCGCTGTGCCGGATTTCTTTGGTGTAAAGCCGCTCTTTGCAGCTCAGCCTTTCGACGATGACGCGGTTCTCGCCGATTGGTTCTCGGGAGTCATAGAATTGGTCTATATCCCTAAAGACAAGAAAGACAGAAAGAATCCTGAAACCGGCGGCAATAGGTTCCTCTATGTAAGGAACGGACGCATAGTGTCGAATCTTTTTATCACCTCGAAAGAACGTACACGAATAGAAGCAGAAACGAAGCATGACGATGTCATTGATGTCAATGCTCCGCTACCTTTTGGAGGCGACAGGGTCATGCAGCAGAAGGCCGAGATGATGTTCCGCCATTGGAGTTATATCTGTTTCTATTACCGTGGCATCGCCGACAGGGAGAATGTGACTATGAATGGTCACAGGGGCCAGTTTGAGCATAATGACTTTGACCTGCCCCTTGTCATGAAACGCTTCGACAACGACCCGATGAGATGGGTGTATAATTGGGAGCAAGAGTCTTTCCAAGGCGTACCCATAGGAACATGGGTGATACGCAATGACTCCATCTTCCTCGTATCTGTTGCCGTGCATGGAGGGTTAGAACCCTATAAGTATAGTATGACTCCAGTGCCTTTGGAAATTGCTTTTGGTGACACCCTTATGGACGACGGTACCCTTCTGGCCAGATGGCTCAATGGCGAATATGTCATACAGTACGGCAATGAGAGCGTTGACGATTACGGTATTCCACAGTATACAGTATACAAAACACAGCGTATCAGGGTAAAGAACGGTGTTATCCTCTCTTCTCAATACACGCCGAGGAGTTTCGAGGAGGATGCTGCAGAAGAGGAGGGCTCGGATTTCGCCCCATGCAATGCTGCAAATATATGGTCTGTGGAAGACAAGCAACTCGCAGAGGTCGTGGGAACTTTCAACGCTCCCAAGAAAGCTCCATCCTATCTGGGAGACAAACCGACGCTGAGAGGCTATTTCGTCACCCATCCGCTGACAGACGACCGTGTCAAAGACCGCCTGTTCCGTGTCCGTATAGGCTTTATGGTGAACTGTAAAGGCGAGGCCGGCAATTGGCAGATTATCAGCAAAGGGAAGGGTGAATTGCATGAATTCGCACAGATGGTACTCGAGCTTGTCAAGGCGATGCCGCAGAACTGGATTCCGGCAGAAGATAAAAGAGGCAATAAAGTGGATTGCTGGCAATACCTCGAGTTTACCGTGAATAACGGGGTTCTGACCAACGCCAACTATAAGTAGTACTTACCGTTGTTTCTTTTCACGTCTAATTATCTCTCGTAGCCATCCGATTGTCATATCGCGTCGGGAGACATTCTCTTGACTTTCCAATTTATAAGCCGACCGTTCAAACGGTATCTCCCGATAGGCTTTTTCGCTGTCACGATAGACAATCAGGTTGGCAATCCAGAAAGCAAGGTACAACAGATAGAACCCGACAATAAGCAGGCTGATTTCTTGCCAAACATGAACGATTTCATGCCGCAATTCGGTGTCGTCCATTTTTCTTCCGTTGTGGAAAACAAACGGGAAAAGTGTGATGGCATGGAACCTCTTGGGCGGAAAGTGCCGTGTATGTATGATGACGGGAATCATTGTTCTTCGCTCAAAGTCATTTGTCGACAACAATCAAACGCTGATGTCTCATTTTTATTGCAACTGGAGATATACTGTTCGGCATAGTAAACTATACAATCAATGGTTTCGTTTTCCTCCATATAATAAACCGTACTTAAAGAGACGCAATAAAAACTCCTCTTTTGCGTTACTAAAAACCGAATAAAACGGCAATTCTTCGCATTGCTTTAGAAAATCTTTTTCTTTATGATACTTTGGTTTTCAGGATGTGGCAACAGCCGCTATGTGGCAGAAGAGCTGGCACGACTGACCGACGACAGGCTGGCGTTCATCGACCCCAACGACAAAAGTCCTCGCATAGAGCTGTCGCCCGACGAGGCATTGGGTTTTGTCTGTCCTGTCTATGCGTGGGCAGTGCCGCGTCTGGTAGATGATTTTGTACGGCGAATGACGTTGACCGGCAGGCCCTCTTACTGCTATCTTGCCTGCACCTGCGGCGACAATGTCGGCCGAACACCGGAACGTTTCTCAAAGACACTCTCAAAACAGGGGCTGACGCTCAATGCCGCCTTTGGATTTGTCATGCCAGAGACCTACATCAACCTCAGGGGGTTCAATCTGGACAGCCCGGAAAACGAACAACGCAAGATTGCCGCAGTCAAGGAACGCCTGCCTCGTGTTGCCGAGCAGATAATGCAACGGAAAGAAACGGTTGATGTTGTTCGTGGAACAGCACCGTGGATTACAAGTTATTTGATCAATCCGCTGTTTTATGGCTTGCTGATTACCGACAGGAAATTCCATGTCAACGACGACTGTATCCATTGCGGTATATGTGAGAAATCATGCCCTTTGGGCAATATTGCCATAAAAGAAGGGCTTCCAGTCTGGCAAGGGAACTGCACAAACTGTATGTCGTGCTACCACCACTGCCCAAAAAACGCCATCCATTTCGGCAAAGCCACGCTTGGCAAGGGGCAGTACTTCTTCAGGACTCACGATTGAAGTCGTCCGTAATGCCTGAACAATCAGGACTTTTATTTGCTGTGCACTCGCTGCAAGGGTAGCTTTGCACTTGTCAGAGGTCTTGTTGTAGGGAGCGTTGATTGTGGAATACATTGTTCAGCAATTCAAGAACTGGAGAAAAGAGCATAATCGAAAAAAAGTATATATTTGCATTGAATATGTTATTGTAAAATTATTCTTAATGGCATGATTATGAAGAAAAAACTATTCGTTTCAATCGTCGTTGCATTGTTTGCACTGCCTGTTTTAGCACAAGAGGCAAGGCGCGATGTGTTGTTTGTCATGGGTCCTCATGAGGAAATTTATGCGGAAGAATATCAGTTCAGACTAAAAGCCAACGATGTAAACTATGCCTGTGTATTATATGATACTGTCAGTGAAGAAGAAACACTTATATATAATGGCGAGAGGAAAGGGACGGTTGAGTATGTTTATTATATAGATTTGAATGATTTCAACAGGTTTGTATTTACGTTTTCAGGAAAAGATGGAAAGTACATTTTTGCCAATGGACATAATTATGGTCCCTATAAAGAGGTTAGATCTGATATGTATGAAAGAGAGCCTATGACCAGTGGCCGTTTTGTATTCTCGTATGAGGGGAGTGACATATATGTCCATGATTATGATGGCAAGATATATCCTCTCAAGGATGGCCGCCACGAGTACAAAAGTCTCAATAAGCAGCATACTCTTAAAGTGAGCGATGACTATACCACTTATACACTTGATGGGTATGAATTCACACTCCCTTTACCGGAAAACTTCGAAATTTCGACGGGTTATTTTGAATACTATCCCGTAGATATCTTTGTTTTCAACAATGGTAATTGCTTCATCGATATTCATGGTAAAACTCCAGAGACTGGTTATTATTCTGCGAGTTTTTTTGTCGAGGGTTTTTATGTGAAGAAACTATCTGATCAGCGTGTTGATTTTGAATCTGGTGAACTGGCAGGTTCTGCAAGGGATTCTTTTATCAATAAGCAAAATTTTGAAAATAATCCACATTCTTTTAGTTTTTCGGAGGATGATTATGATTATGTGGAGAATGAGGAGACTGGGGAGTATCAGGTCGCCTATGAGTTTGTTATGAATGACCGTTCTGACCGTCATTCTTTCTTCGCCAACTGGAAACATGACTATGTCATCATTGACGGAAAACATTATGGTCGTGCATGTCCTATAGAAGCTAAATATGATGCAGAGAACAACCGTTTTATTTGGTTTGCTATCGAGGGCCGGGAGGTTGTAAGATATATTTTCCAACTGTAAAGTACTGACGTATGACACTCTGTCTCGCTCTGCTGCTTGCCGTCGGCGGTTTCTTTGACGCATATCCCAAAGATGCAAACGCAACTATAGATTTTATCGGGAATCACAGGGAGATTCGGGAGATTCTTGTAAAAACCATGTCCGACGATGTGGCTGATATGGCTATTGCCATAGTGGCTCCTGAGATTAGCCAGTACTCTTCGGTCACCAACTTTGCCCAGCAGAGGTCTTTGTCGCTTTCTTATATCCTTTACGGTCGCGGTGATTTCAGCGTCGGACGGTTCCAGATGAAGCCCTCTTTCGCCGAGGCTGTGGAGAAAACAGTGGCATCTGACAGGGAATTGAAGACGCTTCATCCGAAACTATGTTTTGTCGTGGCTGAGGATGCTGATGAGATGTCTCTGCGAGAACAGCGTCATGACCGTCTGGAGAGGCTTTCGTCTCTGGAATGGCAATGCCGTTATCTCGCCGCATTCATCAGTATTGTAGAAAAGCAGACCGGTTCAATGACGTTCAGTTCCAAAGAGGAGAGGCTGCGATACTGGGCCACTCTGTACAATGCCGGACTGAACCGCACCGCTTCTCAGGTGGCAGCGATACAGAAAAAGAAACAGTTTCCACGTTTCGGCAATGTCAAGTTCAATTATGCCGATGTCGCGGTGGAGTTCTACAGACATTTAAAGAGGTAGTTTTTTCCTGTCAGTTCACAGTTATCTCGTCAATCATCAGCCATGCATTGTTGCCTTTGTAGGGGTGCCACTCAGGTAGCACGGCGGGATGGATAATACGTATTTGCAGTTTTGAGACCTTTGTGGTTGGCTGCAGGTTGACAAATGTGTATACCACATGTTGTCGGCCTTTCTGAGGATTGGCGGGTAGCGATTCCGCGGTGCAGTCGTGCCAGGATTCTTCGTTGGGGAGTTTCACCTGTACTTTCAGCGGAAGCAATACCCAATCGTTGGGTGCGTGGCAGCAGTCCACAGATATGCTGTTCACTTTGCGTCGTTTGTCCAGCCTGACGTCAAATATTACCGTGTCGGTGCCGTTGTAGCCTGCCCAGTCGTTGTGATAGTCGCCGGCAGAACCTCTCTGTTGGTCATGCAACATCTTTGGAAAATTGCTGTTGTATGGGCTTGTGGGCTCTACCGACGAGTGGATTTTTCGTATTGGCTGAAGGATTTCCGCCTTTTTAAGAGGACGGTCTACAAGGGGATTTGGCAAATAGTGAGCCTCACGCTTCCCGTCTCGGTTGTCTTGTTCCGCACTCAGAGGAGTGAAGGTGAAGCGGAAAGTGTAGACGCTGTCGCCACTAATCCTGTAGGGTTCGCGTACTCTGGGACCGCAGGTGGCGGTGCCAAGACCGGCCACACGGCTGTCGATATTCAGGGTGTAGTGTTCTATTGTTGTGGTGTCGCTGAACGAAAACCAGCGTCTGTTTGCCGCCAGGGTGCTGTCGTCTAAAGGACGTATGCTGAAATTGAACAAGTTCCTGTTGTCGCTTGTTATAGCGAGAGTTCTTTCATTGTTGCTAATGTCGAGACTTGTAGCTTCGCGGTTACCCTCTTCCTGAGGTACTGCGTGCCAGTGGTTTAAACCGTCGACGCCGCATCCGTAATTCCCAAATACCCCGCTACTGCGACGGTCAGGATAGCGTTCGTTTTCGTATCCATGCCAGTCGACTCTATCAAACGACACGGGCAATTCTCCCTGCAGACCTACTTTTGCAAGGGTACGGAAAACTCCGTTGCCCTCCAGACGGCAGCTGATTTGCATACTGCCGTCATCGCCAATCTCTATTATCTCACGCCATAGCATCGGACGTATGGAATTGGTGAAAAGAGTCTGTATGTCAATTTCCACAGCGGCTTTGCGTGTCGGGTCGTCAATTTGCCGGACAGTACACTCTCGGCCTTGGCAGCGTAGTCTGTTCAAGCCCTCCCAGGCGGCGGCACCGTTGGGGTCGGCAAGGTCGTTTTGCGTCGGGGGCCTCCAGAAATTTGGATGCAGGTTCCGCAGAATCTCCTCACCGTGCCAAATATAGTGTTCGATAGTGGAAGTCTCTTTATTCAGGACAATCTCGAAGTTATCACCTGTTACCTTTATTTGGCTGCCGTAATTGTTGACAGAAAGGGGCTGTTTGGTGAAGTGTTGTGGAGGTATGACCACCTCAATGGTGCTGAGGTTCAATGGGAATTCATTATATGCACATATTCTATTTAAGGAGTCTGTCCATAGGAAACAGATATAAACAGTCTCCCCCGGGGCAAATCTATCTTCAAATGGTTCCACGGTCAGGGTGTCGCCATTATGAGTCAAGGATATTCTTTGGGGGCGAGGATTGCTTATTGACGACACAGAACAATAGGGCGTGAAGTGACTAAGGTCTCTGTTTTCTGCAGATGCTGTAAAGATTCGGGGATTGTTGGTACGCATTACATGAACAGGTTGGTAGACATGCTGCACTTCCCAGGTGCAAGCGTAGGGAACTCCATAGCTGTCGATGATTCCGTTGGCACAGAAGTCGTCATCGTCGTCAATGCCGTAGAGTCTCCCAAGGTCGCCCCCGAGGCCTGTCTGTGGGAATAATTCAACAGCGTCATGCCTTTTGTGGAAGGGCATGTCAAACCCCTGGTCTTTCCAGTCCCAGATGAAGCCTCCTTGCAGATAGGGGTATTTCCTTATAGTGTCCCAATAGTCGCTCAGGCCGCCGAGACTGTTGCCCATGGCATGGCAATATTCTACCATGATATAGGGACGGAGATAATTGGGAATTTTGAATTCTGAATTCTGGATTTTCAGTCCGTTTTGGATGGAGTCCATTGTCCTGCCATACCATGCGAGGTAGTCAACACTGGGGTACATTATCCCCACAATATCGGTGTTCCAGTCCAACTCTGCCCGCTCATAGCTTACAGGACGTGTCGGGTCGAGGACTTTCAGTCTGCGGTAAGCCTCTTCGAAGCATACTCCGTTGCCGCATTCGTTGCCAAGGGACCACACTATCACCGATGGGTGGTTGCGGTCGCGCTGCACCATGTTGTTCACGCGGTACCATATAGGCTCTGTCCATTCGGGCTTTTTGGCAAGGCTGTTGGCTCCGTAGCCCTGGGCATGGCTCTCGTTGTTGGCTTCGTCCCATACGTAAAGTCCATAACGGTCGCACAACTCGTACCAATATTCATCGTCGGGATAGTGGCAGGTACGCACGGCGTTGATGTTCATAGACTTCATTAGGATGATGTCGTCTTCCATGCTTTTACGGCTCACCACATGACCTGTGTAGGGGTCGTGCTCATGGCGGTTCACTCCTTTGATTACAACAGGCTTGCCGTTGACACAAAGCAGACCGTCTTTTATCTCCACGGTACGGAATCCTATCTTTCTCTCAATCTCTTGTAAAACGGTTCCGTGTTCATCTATAAGACGTATCGTAAGAGTGTACAGGTTCGGAGTCTCGGCGGTCCACGGTTTGACGATGCCTGTCGCTATACCGAATTCCAGCCCGTTTACTGCATTGACATCATCCACGGTGTCTTTCGCCATGATTCCTAACTCAGGGAGCGATACTTCCACTATATTGCCGGAGAAACAATTTGTTTCAACCATAAGGTTCAATATGCCGTGCCCATAGTCTGCAGTATCCAATCTTGCGTCGACAACGTAATTGCCAATATAATTCACTGGCAGGCTGTACAGCATGACATCGCGTGTGATGCCGCTCATTCGCCACATGTCTTGGCACTCCAGATAGCTGCCGTTACTCCAGCGGTGCAGGATTATACAGATGCGGTTTTTACCACTTGTTACATAGTCGCCAATCTCCCATTCTGCCGGAGTTTTAGAATCTTCGCTGTAGCCGACGAAATGACCGTTGACATACAGCTCTACAGCCGATGCTGCGGCACCGATTTTAAGGAACGTTCTCCTTTCCGACCATGTGTTGGGGATTATGATGTCTCGAGCATAAATCCCTGTGGGATTGTAGGCTCGCGGTGTGTGTGGAGGGTCGGAGGGAAACTCGTTTCGGACATTCACGTAGACAGGTACTCCGTATCCTTGCAATTCCATATTGCCCGGAACAGTGATGCTGTCCCACCAGCTCAGGTCGTTGTCTACGGAAAAAACCGCCCTTTGATTGCCTCCACGCTGCATACCCATGGGTACTTCGTCGGCACGTTCGTAGTATTCAAATGACCAGATTCCGTTGAGGCTCATCACCCATTGGCTGTCTTGAGGTACAATATCGGCATGAGGATTCACCTTGCCGACCTGCCACACCGACAGGTCGTCCCAGTATTGGGCGCTTATTCTGCCTGTTGGAATCAATGCCAGAAGAAGTGAGAGTATGACTTGTTTTTTCATTATACGGACTGAGTAAATGAGGATGCAAAAATACGTTTTTTCTGCAATAGATACATCGTTATGTAAAAAAATCTTATTTTTGCAATATGATTCAAAGGGTTCAATAAGTGTCCGAAGAAGTTGTAAAGAAAGGTTTAGTTGTAAGGACTACAGGGAGTTGGTACAATGTCCTTGTCGACGGAGGCGATGTCTTTGCCTGCCGTCTGCGTGGCAATTTCCGTATACGCGGCAATAAACAAACCAATCCTATAGCTGTGGGCGACCATGTCACTTTCTCACTCATTGAAGATGGGACGGGAATGATTACTGATGTGGCAGAGCGCCATAACTGCATTATACGTCGCTCAACCAAACTCTCCAAGCAGACTCATGTCATAGCTGCCAATATAGACCAGCTATGCCTTGTCGCCACCCTTGGTTTTCCGAGGACTTCAACAGGGTTTATCGACAGAATGCTTGTCACTGCAGAAGCCTATCATATTCCGGCTGTCATCATCTTCAACAAATGTGATCTTTACGACAATGATTTGTGGCAGATTCACAACGAAATCAAGCAAATATATGAAAGTGTCGGATATCCTGTATATGAGGTCTCCGCACTTACAGGCGACGGTGTCGACACGATAAAGAAGCTTATCGAAGGGAAAGTGTCTCTGTTCAGCGGTCATAGCGGTGTGGGTAAGTCCGCACTGCTCAACGCTATAGATCCTTCACTAAATCTCAAAACAGGTGCCGTGAGCGACTGGTCCCTCAAAGGCAAGCACACCACCACTTTTGCTGAGATATTCCCACTTGTCACTGGTCACTCATCACTGGTCACTCACTTGATAGACACCCCTGGCATCAAGGAGTTTGGCATGGTGGATTTTACGCCCGAGGAACTCTCGCATTTCTTCCCTGAGATGAGAGTGCGTCTGCAAGACTGTCATTTTGCCAACTGCACCCATCGCCATGAGCCGGGTTGTGCTGTTAAGGCTGCGGTGGAATCGGGTGATATTAACCCTGAACGCTATCAGAATTATCTGAATATCCTTGAATCTATCGAATCTGACGCCCCTTTGAGGAGGTAGAACCTATTTCTTTTCCTTGCCAGTCTTCCACATCTGCCAGCTGTTCCATACGTTTTGGAATATGGAGTAGAACGCCATAAATACCGATGCCAATGGTGTCAGGTAGTAGTTGGCCATCCAGATGCCCATAGCAGTGTTTTTCTGCCC
Source organism: Bacteroidales bacterium (assembly GCA_017613375.1). GTDB lineage: Bacteria > Bacteroidota > Bacteroidia > Bacteroidales > P3 > Colimorpha. The sequence continues at coordinate 27,768 of JAGADZ010000006.1, forward strand.
CAGCAGTTGACCACCGCTTATCTTGTCGCCATATCGACCTCCAAGCCATCTGCCAAAGCCGAACTGCACAATGCAGAACATCAGGGAGGCAACACCGAGCCAGGCAATGCTGCTCCAGTTGCCCTCTCCGTGCAGGAATATGAAATCTATCGTCTGGCCAAGGGTGAAGAGCAGTGCCAATGACCATAGGTAGAATGACAGCCCTTTGTAGCGGCAAAGGAAGCCGCTTGCTTTAGGCCACCAGAGTAGCAGAGCCCAGGCAATGAAGAACGGTATGCCCAGGACAGTGCCGATACGTTTTAGAATCATGAAGAACGACTCAAAAAAGGGCATGTCTTGATTGGTGCCGATAAAAGAAAAGAAAATGGGTGCCACCACCGCTACCATAAGGTTGCCGATGATGGTGTATGCCGTCACCGTCTCGCGGTTGGCGCCAAGCATACAGCTGATGACGGCTACAGATGACGCCACAGGGCAGAGCACACCTATCAGCACTCCTTCGGCGACAATGTTGCCAGCCCCCAACCATTTCAATACTAAGTAAGACCCGAGACTTACGGTGATTTGGAACAGCATCAGCCAGATATCAAGTCTGGACATACGCAACTTCCTAATGTCCACGGCCGAGAAAGTGAGCAGCAGAATGGAGAAGATGATGTATGGCACCAAAAAACTGAACATAGCGCACCAGTGGTGCAGCAGAAGGCCAAGAATGATGGCAATTGGCAATATGTAACTTCGGTATTTTTGCATTTTATTATTGTGGCAACAATAATGCTTATAGTTGTTAGTCATAATGTTATGACAAACAGCCGCTCTCTGTTGGCGTTGCAAAGATAAGGGAAAACATCTTATATTTCGTAAAAATGTGTATTTTTGCAAAATCTTTACAAGTTATTCCAAGATGTTAAGAGAAGAGACTGTTTTTGGACCTATTCATAGCCGTCGACTCGGTACGTCGCTCGGCATCAATTTGTTGCCCGAGAAGGGTAAGTTCTGCAACTTTGACTGCATCTACTGCGAGTGCGGCTGGAACCGTGACGGACGCAATGATACCAAACTGCCTTCTGCCGAGAAGGTCCGTCACGACCTGAGTAATAAACTGCAGGATTTGGCTGGCGAAGGTATCACTGTCGATTCCATAACCTTCAGCGGTGACGGTGAGCCGACACTTAACCCGGAGTTCCCACAGATTATTGACGACACTATCGCCTTGCGCGACCGTTATGCACCGACAGCAAAGGTCTCCATCCTTTCCAACGCTACACGAGTCCATATTCCCGAAGTGTTTGCCGCCTTGTGCAAGGTCGACAACCCAATTCTGAAAATAGACGCTCCCACCAACGAGTTGATTGCAAAAATCAACAACCCAGCCCCTGGTTATGACGTGGCTCGTGTCATTGAGGCTCTAAAAAAGTTCGAGGGCAATTTCATACTTCAATGGTGTATGTTGCGTAGCCCCGATTTTGACTCCTCCAAGCCTGAGGTGGTGGAGGGGATGCTCGATATCATAAGGCTCCTTCATCCTCGCGAGGTTATGGTCTACACTATCGACAGGCCTACACCGGCTCAGGATTTACAGAAATTGTCGGTCGATGAAATGCACAGGCTCCTGCAGCCTCTCATCGACGAAGGCTTCAAGGTCCAGATAAAAGGATGATGTTTTTATAAAGCACCGTGTGATGCTTGTCTATCAGTGTGATAAAAAAATATTTGTATAATTTGAAAAAAAATCATAATTTTGCAAATTCGAATTCATTAATTATAAATTAAATATATCAGAAATGTCAAAGTTGCTTTTGCTTGGCGATGAGGCTATTGCCCAAGCCTTTATAGATGCCGGCGGTAGTGCCATAAACAGCTACCCTGGAACTCCCTCGACGCAGATTACAGAATATGTGATTAAATCAAAAGAAGCCAAGGAAAAAGGCGTTGTTGCCAACTGGTGCGCCAACGAGAAAACAGCCCTTGAGGCTTCTATCGGTGTGGCTTATGCAGGCAAGCGTGCCATGACTTGTATGAAGCACGTTGGTCTGAATGTCTGTGGAGACCCTTTCATGAATGCCGCCATCATCGGCACCAAAGGCGTCATCATCGTTGTTGCTGACGACCCCAGCATGTTCTCCTCTCAGGACGAACAGGACAGCCGCTACTACGGTCACTGGGCTATGATTCCCATGCTTGAGCCCAGCAACCAGCAAGAGGCCTACGATATGGTCTTCTTTGGCTATGAACTCTCAGAGAAACTCGGCACCCCGATTCTCTATCGCATCCCCACCCGTCTTGCCCACAGCCGCGCAGGTGTGGAACGCCGTCCTGCTCTGCCGCAGAATCCGCTGACAAGTCCTAGCGACCCGAAGAGTTTCGTGCTGCTGCCTGTCAACGCCAAGCGTCTGTATCGCGACCTTATAGACAAACAGCCTGCTTTCACAAAATCAAGCGAGGAGAGCGGATTCAACAAATACTATGAAGGTACCGACAAGAGCCGTGGTATCATCACCACTGGCATCGCCTTCAACTACCTGCAGGAGAATTTCCCCGGCGGCAAATGCCCCTATCCTGTTGTAAAAATTACACAGTATCCGTTGCCGTTCAATATGCTTAACAAACTGTATGACGAAGTCGACGAGATACTCGTCCTCGAGGATGGCCAGCCATTCGTGGAGGAACATATCAAAGGTTTCCTTGGCAAAGGCAAGCCTGTCCACGGTCGTATCGATGAGACTATCCGTCGCGATGGCGAGCTGAATGCTGAGAAGGTCGCCAAGGCTCTTGGCCTCACCGTTCCCAACGGCCCTGCTGTACCTGATGTTGTAACCAACCGTCCTCCGGCACTCTGCGTGGGATGTCCTCATATCGACAGTTACGAGGCTGTTGTCGAGGTTATGAAGAAATACCCCAACGGACGTGTCTTCGGTGATATTGGATGCTACACCCTCGGATTCAACATGGGTGCCATCAACACCACCGTCTGCATGGGAGCCTCTGTCACCATGGCCAAGGGTGCTTCCGAAATGGGTATCTTCCCCGCAATCGGTGTCATCGGCGATGGCACTTTCGGTCACAGCGGCATGACAGGCCTGTTGGATTGTGTCAACGAGAAAGCCAACGTCATCATCATGATTCTCGACAACGACATCACTGCTATGACAGGTGGCCAGCCCTCAAGCGCCAATCAGAAGCTTTTCAATATCTGCAAGGGCCTCGGTGTTGACCCGGATCATATCCGCACCATCGTGCCTCTGAAGAAAAACCACGACGAATTTGTCAAGATTCTCGAGGAGGAAATCGCTTACAACGGTGTCAGCGTCATTATCCCGCAGCGCGTATGCATTGTTGAGAATAAAAAGAGAATTGCAGCAAAGAAATAAAATTAGTGAATCGTGAATAGTGACGAATGAATAGAAAGACGATTTTTTGATATCTCTAATCACCAATCACTAATCACTCAAAAAAGAATAACAATGAAAAAAGACATCATACTTTGTGGCGTAGGCGGTGACGGTATCGTTTCCGTAGCCAAAATCATAAGCGACGCAGCCCTTAATTTGGGCCTTAATGTTAAGCAGAGCGAAATCCACGGTATGTCTCAACGCGGCGGTTCTGTATTCAGCCACCTCCGCGTCAGCAGCGACCCCATTTTCGCTGACGTCATCCCTGAAGGTAAGGCCGACATCATCCTTAGCTCCGAGCCCATGGAAGCTCTCCGCTATCTGCCTTTCCTCGCTCCCGACGGCGTGGTGATTACCAACAGCGACCCCTTTATAAATATCACCAACTATCCCGATATGGAAAAAGTCAATGCTGAGTTGGCTAAGCTGCCGAAATGCGTCAGCTTTAACGCCAATGCCATTGCCAAGGAACTCAATGCCCGCGGTAATATGGTATTGCTTGGCGCTGCTGCCCCATATCTCGAGATTGCTTTCGAAGAACTTGAAAAAGCTATTAAGTCAATCTTCGGTCGTAAAGGCGATGCTGTCGTAGATACAAATATTAAGGCTATCCGTGCCGGTCGCGACGCTAAATAAACATAATAGAATTCCAATAAAGGAGAGATCTTCCGGTCTCTCCTTTTTATGTTTCATACAGAGTTGAGGACATGAGGAAAATTTTTTATCTGCTCGTTGCTATATTTCCTTTGTTTTTGAACGCACAAAACCGCTCAATTAAGACTGGTGATTTCGAGGTTCCGTACACTGCGAATTGGGACTTGCGTTTTCCTGGAACGTATCATTATTATTATGGCCCTGAAGACAATATCGTATGGCATGGGCAGGCCATAGTGAACAGTAACAAAACAAATAGTGACAGAGTATATAATTATGGTGTCAGTGTATCATATACCGATAGACGTACTCTTAATGTAAAAGCCAATTACAAAGATGGGACACTGGACGGCCTTTTTACATTGAAACATGTAATAAACTTTAAGGCAACAGGAGATGTCTCTTCTACTATTGCAGGTACTTTTACATTGACGGCACATCATAAGGAGGGTGTTCCCGATGGACAGTGGAAATTCGATATTAATGCCACTCTTGATGGCAAGAACGGCGTATATAACAGCCAGGTGACTTATAAGGACGGAGCTGTCGTAAAATTTGACGCTACAGAGTCGGCAGCGGGAGAGAAGCAGTCCGAATATCATCTTACAATGGATGACAACCAATATGTAATCAATGGAACGGCATTCAATTCCGATATTGACATTACAATTAAGAATGGACTGGCTTCAGACAGACTCATTCTGATTGATTCCTATTCCGAATACCAAACGCCTAATGCTGAGCAACAAAAAATAATTGAGAATTATCAGAATGGCATTTTTAATGAGGACTCCCTCCTCGACAGGGGATTTATTTTTGTAGAAAGGAGCATCTCTGATATTAACAATACATTCATTGAAAATCTGTTTGATGAAGGTTATGTCAATTATGATTGGTGGACAGGCGGCAATTCCAGAATAGGAACACTTACCGTGCATTATAAGGTCTTACAGCAGATTGAACTGACAAGCTTCGCCCGTTATAAGGACAGGATGACGAACTTGTCCAGAAATGAGCTGAAACATTTGATAGCGGCCATGGACTCCACGGGACGCTATAACGACTGCTATTTGACCTCTAAGACACGAAAGGAAATACAGGAATATGCCGTCGTCTTGATTAATAAAATCAATACCGGAATCCAGAACAGAAATAAGGACGCCTTGCTTTCTTTGATTCTCCAAAATCTCCATAACCAGCCCGTGGAGCTGAAGGATGTCAGGTACGACGAGGATAATAATATTACTTATGTCTCTTTTAAGACAGACTGCCCTTATAACACTGGAGTCGGGTTCTTCACCAAGGTGTGTGTGATTAATGATGTTGCTATAAAATATATAAGCGAACAGGTTTCAAAGGCCTTTGACCATGGAGAAACCGTTGAAAACGAATGGGCCAGTGTCCAGACTCCCTACCGCAATACTCTCCAGAGGAATGAACAGATGTTGAGCATGATAGATGGTAAGATATTCTCGGGACTGAAAAATTCATATTTGGAAGACTATAACACACGTTTGACTGCTCTTGACAAGAACAACCCGTCGGTGGCTAAAGATAACTTGGACTCGATTCATTCCATGATGGACAGATATACCAACTTGTGGAGAAATGTCCAGCAGAAATACAACGAGATATTGCAACAGGATAAACGTGTCCATTCAATTGTCGACGATGCCTCTTTTGTTGAAATCAACCAGGCGTATTCGACAAATTTCAACAATTTGAAAAATGCAATTAACAGCTCCCCTGCGGAAAGTGTTATGCAGACATTGTCATTCGTGTTGTCCCGTCAGCAGTCGTATTATCAACTTGCCGAACTAAAGAGACAGATACTCAGCAATAACGATATGATTGCAAATCAAGACAACAAGCAGGCCAAGCATATTCTGGAAGTTTATAATGCTTACTACCAGACATTGAATCTGGTTTTCGACTCTCCTGATAGAATTAATGAGATGCAGAATATTATTGATATCCAAAACCAAATCATTACTGCACTTCGTAGCGAGAAAATAAAAGAATATGACAAGAGGGTGAAGAAAGCCAAAGATCCGACAATCTATACCGTCATTCAGTTGATAAATGATTAAAGAACAACAGCGAAGGTCTTTCCTTCGCTGTTGTTCTTTATCTATTCCGATGCAAAGAGAGCATTCTTGCCTTGCCTCGGAAGTCGTCATGTATTGTTCCCTCAAATCCGTCTTCTTTTAGCAGGTGCATTGTCTCATGCCCAAGATGTTCGTTGATTTCCAAGACGAGTAAGCCATCGGCAGCAAGATGCCTTTTGGCGATATTTGCAATAGCCTTGTAAAATTTCAATGGGTCCTCATTGGGGACAAACAACGCCTCGGCGGGTTCCCAATTCAGCACATTACGTTGCATTGTGCTTCTTTCTTGTTGCATCACATAAGGAGGGTTGCTGATAATCAAGTCGAAAGGAAAGGGTGGGGTAGGAACGTCATTCTGAAGCAGGTCCATCTGTATGAAATCTACTCTGACATTGTTGTTTTCCGCGTTTTCACGGGCTTTGTCCAGAGCTTTTCCTGAGATGTCCACCGCTGTCACTTCGGCATTGGACCACTCTTTTGCCAATGCTATGGCGATACATCCACTGCCGGTGCATAAGTCCAGTATCCTTTTCGGGGTCCTTCCTTCGTGCATGGCGATGGTTTTCCGCACAATCTCTTCTGTCTCGGGTCTCGGTATCAGGGTGTTCTCATCAACTTCTATGCGACATCCGCAAAACTCTGTCCAACCGATGATTTGTTGTATAGGACGCTGTCGCTTCAAATCCTCCACAGCCCAATGGAAACGCAGCAGGTCGGATTGATTGATTGTCTCGTCGCGATGAACAAGGAAGTCTGTGAGACTCCATCCCATCCAAGCCTCGAACATCATCCTTACAAACATGCGTATTTCTCCCTCGGGATAAAGTTTTTGCAATTCGGTGAGGCAGTAGCGTTCTATGTCACGTACTCTGTTTGAGGATATATGTAGTTCGGTAGTATTCATTTCCTATTGAAATCGGCAGGAATCTCACCCCATTGCTCGGTGTTCCATTTCAGTATTTCTGTGGAATAGCTGTTGTTGTGAAGCCATGCTTCGGCTCGGTGTATCACGTCATACAGTTGTGCTGTCTCTGGGGTGAGTGGCAGTTTTGTACGGCACTGTTTTGCCAAAACCCATTTTATGGCGTTCACTGAGTCTGAATACAGCACTTGGTTCATTTTGTTTTTCTTCAAGTAGGCCAATCCGTGAACTATTGCGAGAAATTCCCCTATGTTGTTTGTCCCTACGGGTGCTTTGTAATGAAACAGCTGTGTGCGACTGGCGACATAAACGCCTTGGTATTCCATCACCCCGGGATTGCCGCTGCAGGCCGCGTCGACAGCTATGGAGTCTAAAATAGGGACAGGACCATTGGAGTCCTTGTTAATCACAGTCATGCCTTCATCGTCAATGGACAATACGGTGTTGTTTTGTTTAGTGGGTACAGAAATAGAGAGTTCGGGGCCTAAGCGCAGAGCTTGTTCGGCGAGTGAAATACTTTCGTATGACTTGTATTTTGCACCGGCTACTCCTTTTATTTGTTCTTCACATTCGGCCCACGAATTGTATATGCCAGGTTGTTTGCCTTGCCAGACTACATAGTATTTTTGTTTTTTTGCCATCGTTAGATGTCTCTCTATTCGTCTTCTGCAAAAGGTACCATTCTCTTTATCATGGCTATTTCCAAGGAGATGAGGTTGACCATTAGAAAAAGAAAACTAAAAAACTTGTGCAAAAATACACTTTTTTTCTCACACATTAGAAAAATATATGTATTTTTGCATCGTGAATTTAATATGAAAGATATATGAGAAGATTATTATTATCTGTTTTTGTTCTGTCAACGTTGCTTTTTTGTGCCTGTCACAAAGAAGAGGAGAAACCTGTCGAACAACCTGTGGACAATAATCCTGCAAACGCTTTCGTCGGAGAATATGATGTGGATGTCGAGGCAACGCTTATCCTGCCTATTATTGGAGAATATCCGTTAAGTATGCCTGACATGGACGGCTCTATTGTCAAGGTTGGCGATGATGGCGATGTCAGGGTTACCCTTTTTGGCCAGACTCAAGATGCCTATGTACGCAACGACGGCATGCATGTCGATCCATTTATTATGAATCAGGATATCTCTGGAATGACTTTGGCGATTACTGTCGCCATGCCTGTGGTCAAAGCACCTGTCGACGGTGTGATAACCACTACCGCCATACTCAGTGGGACGACTTCGCTGGGTGCTATAAACGGAACGGCGGATATTGTTGCTGTTAGAAGATAAAACAACAGTTTGTATAAAAATAACGAAGCCGCATCATTGATTGACGCGGCTTCGTTTTATATTGACATCGCGGGGATGTGATGATTCCCTTGTGTCTTATGCTCCAAGTTCGAGGCGTTTGAATCCTGTGCACTTGAGTTCTTTGTCAGTGCGGGCGATAAAATCCTTCACGCTGACTTTGCTTTCCATGATGTACTCCTGGTTCATCAGGGTATTCTCCTGGAAGAACTTGTTCAGACGGCCTTTTGCAATGCCTTCAATCTTGGCTTCGGGCAGTGATGCTGATGTCTCGGCACCGACCTTCTCCTTGATTTCACGAGCCATCTTGGCCTGTTCCTCTGTGATCCAACCTTTGGCCATGTTGGAGTTGATGTGATCTTCGCTGTCAACATGAGCGGGGTTGATGCCGGCTTTCTTGAGAGCGGCTTCAACAGCTTTCTGTGTCAACTCCTCTTTGGTCTTCTCGCGGTAGACGTTGAGCTCGGTGTCGATGACGTTCTGAGGAACGCTCTGCTCATCGAGGGCAACGGGACGCATGGCCACGACTTGCATAGCCACGTTGTGTCCTACCTCGTCAAAACCAGCCTTGTTCATTCCAACGATGCTGGCCATGCGGTTACCAGGATGGATGTATGCGTAGACGGCCTCGGCGTTGATGGCTTCAAAGTGTGCGAGCTCAATCTTTTCGCCGATTTTGGCAATCTGGTCGGTGATGCTGTCGCTGACTTTGCGGCCGTTGAGGTCCATCTCCATTACCTCATCCTTGGTGGTAAGGTGTTTTGCCATGGCATTGTCAAGGATGGAAGTGGTGAAAGCAACGAAATCAGCGTTGGTTGCCACGAAGTCGGTCTCGCAGCTAAGCATGATGATGGCACCGTAGTTGCCAGTGCTTTTTGCTAAAACGCAGCCTTCATTGGCATCGCGGTCTGCACGCTTTGCGGCCATTTTCTGACCTTTCTGGCGCAGAAGCTCGATGGCTTTCTGAACGTCGCCGTCACATTCTACGAGGGCTTTCTTGCAGTCCATCATTCCCACGCCAGTCAACTGACGCAGCTCGTTTACCTGTTTTGCGGTGATATTTGCCATAGTTTTAACTCCTTATTGTTCTTTGTTTGTGTTACTTTTTTTTCTCGGACGACGCGGGCGGGCATCTTCACGTGCTTCGGTTTGCTCCTCGGCAGCGGTCTCTACAACTTCTTCGTCTTTCTCTTCCTCGACATGGTTTTCCTTGTCGAGCATACGTTCGTTAAGACCTTCCTGAATGGCTTCCACCATAGGTTTAAGGATGGCGGCAATCGACTTCGAAGCATCATCGTTTGCGGGAATCGGGAAGTCGATAAGGTCAGGGTTGCAGTTGGTGTCGACAATGGCGAAAGTCGGTATGTTCAGTCTGCGAGCCTCGGCAACGGCAATGTGCTCCTTGTTGATGTCGATGACAAACAGGGCGCTGGGCAGACGGGTCAAGTCGGCGATACTGCCAAGGTTCTTGTCGAGTTTGGCACGTTCACGCTTAACCTGGAGACGTTCGCGTTTGGAGATATTGTTGAAATCCTTGTCGTGCATCATCTGATCCAATGAGTTCATCTTCTTGACAGCCTTGCGGATTGTAGAGAAGTTGGTCAGCATACCGCCGGGCCAACGCTCGGTGACGAAAGGCATGTCTACCGTCTTCACCATCTCGGAAACAACATCTTTTGCCTGTTTCTTTGTGGCGACGAAAAGAACTTTCTTGCCGGATTTTGCTATTTGCTTCAGAGCGGCGGCAGCCTCTTCGGCTTTGGCGATGGTCTTCTGAAGGTCAATAACATGGATGCCGTTGTGCTCCTTGAAGATATAAGGAGCCATTTTGGGATTCCATTTTCTTTTGAGGTGGCCAAAGTGGCAACCTGCGTCGAGTAATTCTTCGAATTTTAATTCTGTCATTTTTTTTGTTGTTTACATTCCTTGATTACCAATTGCGGGGTAGTCCTTTGGGCCCGGTTTTTCGGCGGTCTCATGCTGCCGAGGTGGCAACCGTGCAGAGTCCCTGCAATTTGGATACTAAACTATTCTTTAATTGTGAATTCTGAAAGATGAATTTCGAAAATCTGGCGGTAGCCGTTTCTAAATTCAAGATTCTAAATTCATAATTAATATTAACGTTTGCTGAATTGGAAACGTTTACGTGCTTTGGGCTGACCGGGTTTCTTACGCTCGACCATACGCGGGTCACGCATAAGGAGACTCTTAGCCTTCAGAGCCGGACGATCCTCGGCGTTGTTCTCGCAGAGAGCGCGGGCAATAGCCATTCTCAGTGCTTCTGCCTGGCCGGTGATTCCACCGCCGTCAAGATTAGCCTTGACATCCCATTTGCCTTCTGCGTCGACAATCTGGAAAGCCTGATTGACGATGAACTGCAGCGGACCTGTGGGGAAATATTCTTTATAGTCTCTGTTGTTGACGGTGATCTTTCCGCTACCCGGGGTCATATAAATACGGGCAACAGCGGTCTTTCTTCTACCTATAGTGTTGATTACTTGCTCCATTGTTATTATCTTATGTCGTTAATATTGATAACTTTAGGATTCTGTGCCTGATGAGGATGCTCACTACCGACGTAGATGTAAAGGTTGCGGTAGAGGGCGTCTCCCAAACGGTTCTTCGGAAGCATGCCGCGGATGGCGTGCTCGAGAATACGCTCGGGATGGCTGGCCAACACCTTGGCAGGAGTGGTCTCGCGCTGTCCTCCCGGATATCCGGTATAACGCTGGTAAATCTTGTCGGTCATTTTCTTACCCGTGAAAACAATCTTCTCAGCATTGATGATGATAACGTTGTCGCCGCAATCAACGTGCGGTGTGAAGTAAGGTTTTGTCTTACCTCTCAGAATATTGGCTACTCGCGTTGCCAGACGTCCTACGGTCTGATTCTCTGCGTCTACAAGAACCCATTCTTTCTGTACGGTATTCTTGTTTGCCGATACTGTCTTGTAACTTAATGTACTCATTTTTTACTTTACGATGATGTTCTTTACTTTTTTGTCTTTCGACATCCTTTCGGATGCCCGATTCCTTTTTTTTCTCTTGATTTCAATAACAATATTTGGACTGACGGATAATCCAGATACAGCCATATCTATCTGATGGAGAAGATATTGAACGGGTAATCATTTCTTCTCACATCACTTTAAGAGGGTGCAAAATTACAAACAATTTTTGTTCTGACAAAATTTATTTGTTCATTTCTTCTTAAAAAATGTTGAAAAGTTTTTGGCTGTACCAACTGTCCGGACTATGCCGGGCTGCACAGCAGGGCGGTCTTTTTGGTTCCGACGGTGCATGCGATGACATGTTTGTCGCCTCCTTCAACAAGTCCGGTCTGTTTCTGCAAAGTGGCTGCATCAACGGGGTAGTTGCGTACTGTGACGTGTGCCCTCTTTTCGGGGATGGCCGCGTAGAGGCTTTTTTTGTTCAGTGCTATTGTCCCTTCTACAACGAAGATGCGTCCCGGGAAGTCTTTGTGCAATTCCGAGGAGGTGTATAGATGTGTGTTGCGCGACAGTTTCGCCAATCCCCATTTGAGGCAGATGCTCTTGAATGCACCGCCTTTCATGATGGCGGCATTGGGTTCGTAAAGGTATTTCCCTACAGTGTCGCAGTAGGTCGCTTGTGTCAGATATTCCTCTTTACGTGTAAATTTGAGGGTGTTGACGCTTCCGTCATGCCGGATGTCCGTGCAGTGTATTGTTGGCATTTTGTCCCTGTCGTCGCAGATAAAAAGGACTTCTTTGCACTCGTTCCTGACAGCGATTACATGGATGTCGCATACATTGCCGAGTTGTGACGCCGCCAAGTCAATATCTATCATGGGCGACGCTTTCACCATCAAGGTGTCGCAGTGTTTTGCCAGTAGTTCCCGGAAGGTCAGGATGTCTGGCGAGCATTCCTCGAATGCGGCTACTTTTCTGCCGTTTCTGTCTCTCCTCGCAGGGTCGATGAATATCAGGCTGAAATATTTCCCGCAGTTTCTAAGCCATTCCATGCTGTCACAACAATGGCATGTGATGTTCTTTTTCCCGAGCATCTGCCTGTTATGTTCCATGATATTGCAAAGAGCAGGGTCTTGTTCCACATAGTCTGTTGTTGCCTCTGTCTGTGCAAGAAACAAAGTGTCTATGCCCATCCCTCCGGTCAGGTCGGCGATAGTGACTATGGGGTGAGTCATACTGGTGACAATGGAAAGTTTGTGTTTCGCTGTCGCCTCCGAAGAGCTTTGCTCACGATTCAGTTTGGGAGGATATATAATTTGATTACAAGCGGCAAGCGTCGGCCATTTAGTCGACGCTTGTCGCTTCCCTTCTATCTGTTGTGCAGCCATCGCTATGTCGACATCAGGATAGCGGTCTTTTTGCAGCAACAGTTTCGTTGGGTCTTCGTCCCTGTGTTTCTGGACGAACTCTAATAATCTGTCTATATCCATTAAAAGTCAACGTCGAGTTAAAGTAACGTTAAGAATAACGTTAAAGTTGACGCTATCGTTTGCTCCACTTCGGTCGCAGGCCATGGCCATAGGTCAGGCAGAAGGTTGAAAACAAGTTTTCGTTTTCGTCAAAAACGTTAAAGTTAAGGTTAAAGTCAAATTAATACACTCCTTCTTCGTGCAGGCGTTTGAGGCGTTCCACCACCATTGGACGGTCCTCTTTATAGGTGACGCCAAACCACTGTGCCGATGTCTGAAGGACACGCATTGTGGCGTATCCGCTGTTGAGGAAGGTGTTGACGGCAAAAGGAATGTAGTATTCCGATTTCATCTCGCTGCCGTGGGCTTTCAGGAAGTCGACAAACAGTTTCTCGCTCTCCACGAAATAGTCTGGAGTGAATCCGAAGAGATTCATCGACACTGTTGCGTCGGCGGGAAGTGGGTACATAGAGCCGTCGTCGTCTTTATATTCGATTCCGTTGGCGGTGCGTCCGATGCTTGTGCGTTCGGTCATGCCTATGAGGTATCCGTCGTTGCTTGTCTGGCAAACTCCGCGGCTGACGGTGCCGTTTTCGGAAAGGGTGTTTTCCAGGCGGTAGCCTACCATGCAGTACTTGCCTTTGCCGCCTTCGAGGCTTCGCAGAGAGTCACCAATGACTTTGAATGCGTCGGCGCCGTAGAAGTCGTCGGCATTGATGACAGCGAAAGGCTCATGGATGGCATCCTTGGCCATCAGAATGGCATGATTGGTGCCCCAGGGCTTCTCGCGGCCTTCGGGTACTGTGAATCCTTGCGGCAGATTGTCGAGTTCCTGGAATACATACTCTACGGCAATCTTGTTGCCAAAATGCTCGGCGTTGATTTTTGCCTTGAATTCCTGCTCGAAGCTTCGGCGGATGACAAACACCACTTTGCCAAAGCCGGCACGGATGGCGTCGGTGATGGAATAATCCATTATTATTTCACCATTGGGACCTACGCCGTCCATTTGCTTCAGTCCACCATAGCGGCTTCCCATGCCTGCCGCCAGTACTAATAAAGTTGGTTTCATTGTCGTTATTTTTTTCTATTATTGATTTACCATTTGCTATACTGTCACTATCCCCGTCTTTTCTTGAAGAATTCTTTCATGAGCGCTGCACATTCTTCTTCCAGCACTCCTCCGACCACTTCGGTCTTTGGATGCAGCATTTGGTGCCCCAGCAGTTCGAATCCGCGTTTGGCGTCGGGGGCACCGTAAACGATGCGACCTATCTGTTCCCAGCCTGCTGCTCCGGCGCACATGGCACAGGGCTCGACAGTTACATATAGCGTGCATTCGGTGAGATATTTGCTTCCGAGGGTGTTGGAGGCTGCCGTAAAAGCGACCATTTCTGCGTGTGCCGTGACATCATGCAGTTGCTCTGTGTTGTTATGGGCTCTTGCAACAATATGGTCTTTGCACACTATCACTGCTCCGATTGGTATTTCTCCCTCATCGTAGGCCGCTTTGGCTTCCTGCAGTGCCTGTCGCATATAAAATATGTCGTTATTCTCTATGTCGCTGTCAATGCTCATCTTTTACCTCTCTTGAACAGTTCCTCGTTGATGGGAAGATAACACATTTTATGAAACATGAATGTTATGTCGTCATCGTATTGATAGCTCTCGATGGAAGGGAACACAGCTGTGCCGAGAGGTTGGTACTCGTGATATGCACGCCAGTCTACATGGACATTGTTGACAGTGTCGAAACTGGGGCTGTGGCCTGTGGTCTCGTCAATCAGGAAGAGCAGTCCGCTGTTTTTCTCAAACAGGTAGTATCTGTCGTAGCGTAGTGGCGATTCCACCAGGATACGGTATACATTCTCCCCTTGGAATTTCCATACGCCTTTGTAGGTCAGTTTGCAGCCTTCGCTTTTCCAGTTGAATAGAGGCTCGTGGAAATCGTATGCCTTGGCGTGGTCGTAATACCATGTCACACCGACATCGTCCCAATGCTTGCTCCATCGGTCATATTCGAGAAAAACGCTCTCGGCATCGCATACCAGGCCTGTTGTCAGGGTGTCGCCATGCCATATCTCGGTGCGATATTTGTAAGGCGCCACATGCCAGCGTCGCATCATTATTGTGTCGTGAGGATTGCTGCGTGAATAGATGACGGTCTCTATGTATAGCATGCTGTCCTGTCGCAGTGCATCATAGTTCAGCAGCCTGAGATATCTGTTGACTACGATTTCGGCACTGTCGGCAATATATTGGTGGTTTTGGGCGTGAAGGCCTCCTGCCAACAACAGAAGCAGTGTTATTAAAACTGTTTTTCTCATGGTTGTCTGTTTCATATCAAAACTCTTTGAATCTTGCAGGAATCTTGAACGGATAGCTCTGGCTTGGATTCAACGTTATTTTTTCCAAGTTGACGTCAGTTGTCACGTTTGCAGCCCGGCATCGCAAGGCTACTCCTATTATCGAAGGCAACAGGTCTCCTCCGATATTTTTCAACTCTTTGAAGTTCACTAAAATCTGTTGGTTCAGTTCGCGACTTGTAAGGAGACTTGACATCAATTTCTTGTTTCGGCGGTTTTTTGTAAGTGTCACTTGCCGCTGTTTTCCGGTGGCACCGCTTGTCTGGTTATACCACAGAGTGATAGTGTCGCCGTTCTGGCGGGGCTCGTTGCTTTTCTTGCAACCGGGCACACAATTGCCCACAATAAGCGCTTCAAGTGTGGCGTAGTCTATGTCCACCCCCCATCGTTTGCTTATGGCGGCATAGTCTCCCTTGTAGTAGCGGCCCATGACTTTGACATAGCCTTCCACTCCACTGGGAGTGGCGATTATCCTGCCGAGTTCTATGATTTTGTTCAGGCTTATCCATATGATACTGTCGTGACGAATCCGTATTTGTCCGTTTACGGTGACCCCATCGATGGTGCAGCTGAAATTGGCGCTGTAGGTGTCGAAGTGGGTGTTGCGAATGGTGTCCAGGCGTGGGGTTTGCCGTGGCGGGGTGGGCTGTACGACGACGGTGTCTGTCCTGACGTCGCCGCCAGTGGTGATATGCCTGTGGGAACGACAGCCTGTCATTAGGAGCGCCGCAAGCGTCAATACTGTTATTGTCCACGTCCTGCTTCTCATCTGTTGATTATTGGTTAAGGATTATTCTGTAGTGTTCTTTTATCTCGTCTGAGGTTTCGCCGCCGTTTTTCATGGCGCGGCGTATGTATTTGGCTGCCTCGCTATCGTTCCCCCTCAGGTGCAGAATCCAGGCGTAGGTGTCGAGATAGTGTGGATTGTCGGGCTCGTCTGTGATTGTGCGTTTTGACATTCTTTCGGCCTTCTCGAGGTTGCGGCCTTTCTGTGCCAGATAGTAGGCGTAGGAGTTCAGTGCCATGTTGTCGTTGGGCTGCAGGGCGAGATATTTGTCGAAGTATGCCTCGCATCGTTCGTCGTCAAGACGGCTGTAGCATACCGCCAGCAGATTGTATGTCTCGGCTTCGAGATAACCCTTGTCGAATCCCATCAGTTCGCATTTGTGTGCCAGTTCGACAGCGCTGGCAAAATCGCCTCGGTCGTGTGCCGCGACAGCTTGCACGAAATAGGGCAGGGGATGCAAGGGAAACAGTCTCGATGCACGCATGGCATCGAGTGTGGTCTGGGCTGTGTCTGTGCCGGATTGCATTTCTGCCACAAGCAGAGCCTCCCATATGTCGTAATGGGTGCTGTCGGCATTCAGTGCAATACGGAACTGAGATGCCGCTTCGTCGAATTTCTTTTGCCGCATCAGGACATCGCCATAGAAGGCGAAAGCTGTAAAGGAGGTGCTGTCGTCGCAGTTCTGCATGATGTCACTGAGCAGGCTGTAGGCATATTCTGAATAGATGCCGTAAAACTCTCCGTTGTTGTAGAAATTGGTCAGTAGTTGTATTTTGTTGGCGGTGTTGAGTGACGGATGTGCCAGCCCGATACGCATTTCTTCATATGCTTTCCCGGGTTGGTTGGTGGCTTTGTAATATTCTGCCAACGCGATATGAATATATTCGTTGTTAGGGTCCGATGCCAGGACGCGGTCGTAGTATTGCTTTGCCTTGGCGTAGTTTTTGCTGTTCATGTAGTTCCCGGCAAGCATGGCACTGTATTTTGTCTCGTTGGGCATGGCATTGGCGAGGGCTTCTATCTCTTCCATGGCCTTGTCCTCTTTGCCGGCATAGCTCCATAGTTTTGACTTCTGGAGGGATACAACCTCGGTGATGCCTACACGCTCTTCAACGCGGTTCAACGTACTGATGGCTTTCTTGATATTGTTGTCGAGCAGGTAGGCATTCGACAGTTCGTAGTAATAGTCCAGCACCTCGGGGTTCTGGCTTACTATCTTCTCCCAAGTGGCAATACTCTGGGCTTTGTTGTTGGTGTATCTGTACAGTATTGCCAGGTTGAGCTGGTACCATACGTTCTCAGGCTCGGTGTTGGCGGCTTTTTCAGCATAGAATATGGCGCTGTCGGCAAGTCCGGCTTCTGCCATGATACGGCTCGTTTCAAACAGTGCGGCGCCATAGCCACTGTCCGATTTAAGGATTCTGCGGAATACTTTCAGGGCTTCCTCTTCACGACCGGTCTCCAGGAGCATTTTGCCCTGAATCATAAGAGCATCGGTCTTGATTTGGGTCTCGCTCCTCGCCACAGCGGCACGCTCTTTGGCATTTGCCTGTCGTGAGGATGCGGGCTTCCCGCTGCTACAGCCGCACAGCATCACAAACAACAAGATAACGGGCACGACAGTCAGAGCAGCGAGAGTTGTGCGTAACCTATCAATAGGTATATACATATATATTATTCCATTCTTCAAAACTATTTTAGTAACTTACGAGAGACAACTTTATTGTGTGGATTCTAAAAAAAACAAAAAAAGAAAAAAAAATTTTGCCATGAATGAGAATTGTACTATATTTGCAACAAAATAACTGAAGTGTAATATTACGCTTTTATGGTATTTAATATACTGTAACGACGAGATTTACACATGTAAATGGATGAAAATTTTTTATTAATCAAAATTCAATTACAATGAAAAAAACATTAATGGTTCTTAGTTTTGTATTGTGCGCATCGTTCGTTTTCGCACAATCAAACATGAGACTTTCTCCGAAAGTCGTCGACAAGGCCGCCATTCAAGTTGAAAACACCATCCAGGAAGCTGGCTACACTGGTACCATCTTCACAAAGGATGTTGAGCTTTTCAACTGCTCATTCGCGGCTGAAAACCAGGGCTACACCACCGGTGTTATCGGAAATGGTGAGCTCATCGACGGTACCGCTGCCCTCGCACATGTCCAGACCAAATGGCATGCTACATGGCATCGTATCGCTGATACCACTACCGCTACCTGCACCGCTCTCCGTAATGGACAGAACTATCCTTACACTTTCGGTGCAAACTCCGGCTTTGCTTCATTGGAAGGTGTCAGTTCAGAAACTCCTATGAACGGTTTGATGCTCTGCACCATGCAGGACCAGATCGCAGCATGGGGTGGTGAAGGTGCTATCGGTGTTTTCAACACCTACATCAAGTTTGGACCTATCGCTACTACTGGTTATCCTCTCGTTCGCGTCCGCTTCAACCAGTACTATCGTAAATTCTACGATAACTGCTATGTCGACTATAGCACCGACGGTACTACCTGGAGCTCTGTTGAAGTCAATGTCACTGGCATTGATGTCACTGTCAACGGTTCTTATAACGGACAATACACCCAGACAATGCCTGCAGCAGTCGCAAATAGCGCTACCGCTTATTTCCGTCTCCGTTACTTCTCCGACTACGTAGACCGTGGCGGTGGAGCTTATGGTTACATCTGGATTGTTGATGACTTCAAGGTTATTCCTTCTCCGGAAAACTACCTCAATGCTAAGACCAATTCCTACTACGAAGGTTTCTATCAGTTGATGCCTCAGAACTTCCAGGTTCCTGTAGTTTGGAAGTCTGATATCGTAAACGAAGGTCAGTTCGCTCAGACCAATGTTCAGGGTAAGATTTTCACCTATATGGATGGTGATGCAAATGCTACCGCAATTGCTACTAAACCCCTCGGAACAATCAACTCTACAGTTTCACGCCTCGTTCTTATCGACCCGCTCGGATTCTACGATTCAACTGGTACTTACCATGGTGAAGGTGGCTACTATGAGGATGCCGCTCACGTAGGTCCTACCGCTTATCTGCCCACCTCTACTCTTGGTGTTGGCCACTTCTTCGCCAATATCAACAGCGACGCTATCAGCAAGATTTATGGTGACACCGCTACATTCGATACCCTCCGTTACGAAGTGAACTTCGATAACACTTGGGAGCAGGGTAGAGGTTCATGGGGCCGCGACAATGGCGCTCTCCGTAAATTCTCATACTATGCAGCTCACATGGTCGGTGACCGTACATTCAGCACCAGCCCCAGCCAGACTCCTCTCGGATGGGCAAGTGCAGGTTATGGCGTTTTCGTTTCCTATACCACTGGTAACACCGTTCCTGACGGATGGCGTATCCTCGGTGTTGAAATGGTCGCCGCTACCCGCGAAGGTATGAACGAGCCCGGTACTCAGCTCAATCCTGTTCTGTGGTATGATATCGTAGACTCCGGTGGAGGACTTGCTGGTTTCAACCAGATTGCTACTGGTGCTCCTACCTACACTGTTCAGGAGTCCGATGTTATCCGCGGTACCTCTTTCCAGAACTTGACTTATCGTACCCGCGCTAACACCCCGACTATCTTCATCCCGTTCCCCAACCAGCCTGAACTCGAGCCTATGACATCTTACCGCGTAGGTTATGAGCTGCCTGAGGATGGTAACTTCGCAGTCGCTATCGACGCTACTTACTACTACACCCTCGAGGACAGTTCAGCTGTTTACTTCCGTGAGACCCCCGGTATGCAGAGCTACGGTCACAAACAGAACCTTGGCGACAATGTCTACAATGTCCTGATTGAAGACCCCTATGGCACTGGTGGATATCACATCTTCAGCACCAACGATTATCCTATGATTCGTATGGTTGTCGGTCCTTCATACTTCATCCAGAGCTACGGCATCAACTTCGAATGCGAAAATGCTGACGGTGAAATGGGTGCTGTGACCGACTACAACTACGAGGAAGATTTCTGCGGTGGTGTTGATTCTGTTTATCAGGGCTCCAACGCTGAATACTACATCGTTCCTAATCCTGGTTACAAGATTGCTCACGTTTATGTTGACGGTGCTGAGTTCAACTACACTCACCACACCGACGCTCAGGGTGATGAATATGGCTCGATCCTCTTCGAGAACATCCAGGGTGCTCACACTGTTAGAGTAGTCTTCGAACAGAAGATTGGTTTCGACCCGATTGCCAACGCTGTTTCTATGAAACTCCAGCCCAATCCTGCCACTTCCAATGTCCATGTCACTCTCAGTGGCGTCAGCGGAATGGTCAACATGGCTCTCATTGACATGAGCGGTCGCGTTATCACCACTTCTCAGTTCAACGCTGAGAACGGCGCTAACATCAATGTTTCCAACCTTGCCAAGGGTGCTTACTTCGTACGCATCACCAACGACAAGTTCAGCAAAGTTGAGAAGCTGATTGTTCGCTAAGACTTTTAGCAACACTAAATAAAGAAAGGCTCGCATTCGCGAGCCTTTCCTTTTTATTGCTTGGCCATTCCAACCATGTTGGAATGGATATTGTTTTTTAGAGAATATTACCCAACTGCTCCTTAATCTTCTCCAACTCGTCTTTCATCACCACGACCAACTTCTGTATCTCTACATGATTTGCCTTGGAACCGGTGGTGTTTATCTCACGGCCCATCTCTTGGGCAATAAACGAGAGCTTCTTTCCGCAGCTCGGTTCGTTGTCCATCACATTGCGGAAATAGTCTATGTGTTTTGCAAGTCGTACTTTCTCCTCGGTGATGTCTAATTTCTCAAGATAGTAGATTATCTCCTGTTCGAAGCGGTTCTCGTCAACGTCATGGGCCTGGATTTCGGACAGGTTGTTGCGAAGCCGTTCCCTGACATTGTCAATACGCTCTTTTTCATACTGCGGAATCTCCTTCATCTTGGATTCAATGAGGTCTATGTGTTTCGATATGTCCTGTTTCATAATTTCTCCTTCGTGGAGGCGTGTGGCGTCGACTTCGCATATTGAATCACTGATGACTTTTGAAATGGTGTTCCATTCTTCTTCGGACAATTCCTCTCTTTCCCCATTCATCCAACAGTCGGATTGCTGCATTATTATAGCTATAAGTTCGGAGTTGCTTGTCTTTGGGTCTATCTGGCTGGTCAGTTCCCTTAACTCCTGATAACGTTGCATGACAAGTTCTCTGTTCAGAGAGTTCCCGCCTGCATTGTCAGGTTCTTCGTTGAGTACGAAATCTATCTTTCCTCGCTCCAGCTGGTTCAGCATCTGCCGTATGTATAGCTCTTTGTCTCTATAGTTGGTCGGCAGTTTGACTGTGGCATCCATCTGTTTGCTGTTGAGTGTTTTTATTTCAACAGTCACTCGCCGTCCTCCTACAACGCATTGTGTTTTGGCATAGCCGGTCATTGATTTCATAGGATATCTTCTATTTTAATATTATTGTATCAAATTGTTTTATTCGTTTATCAGTTCCTTAAAGCCGGGCGTTGCATAAGTCATGTATTTTCCACCTTCGTTGTAGATGAAGAATACAGCCTGCATGCCACTGTCGTCGGGGTGTGCCTTAATGAATTCGAGGGATTTCTCGAGGCCCATGACCATAAAGGCTGTTGCCAGAGCATCGGCACGCCACGCCGCGGTATCTATCACCGACACACTTAGGAGGGTGTGGTCTACAGGATGTCCGGTGGAAGGGTCTATCGTATGAGAATAACGTATCCCGTCTTTCTCGTAGTATTTCCTGTAATTACCGGAGGTGACGATGGATTGGTTCTGCAAAGCTATCGTGGTCTCTATTTCAGGAATGCTCTCTTTGTCTGTAGCGGGTCTCTCGACACCGACCTTCCATGGTGTTCCGTCAGGCTTACAGCCGCGAGCATACACCTCGCCTCCAATGTCGACAAGATAGTTTGTAATGTCGTGTGATTCGAGGAATTGACATATGATGTCTGTTGCGTAGCCTTGTGCTATGGCGTTGAAGTCTATCTCTGTCTCGCCATGTGCTTTGTGGATTATCAGTCTGCCGTCAGGGGCTCTCTCTATTGTCGGTTGCTTGCCACAGTACTGCATCATGCTGTCGATGGCACTCATTTCTATATCTTCGCGATGTGCAAAGCCAAAGCCCCAAGCTCTCACTATCTTCCCTATTGTGCAGTCGAAGCACCCATTTGTGAAGAGGTTCATCTCCACGGATTTTTCAGTCATGTCGGCGAACCATTCGTTGACGACACTGTCACGGTTGTCGTTCACTTTTCGTATGAGGGATTTCTGTTCCCACAGCGATGCCGTCATGTCGAAGACATGCAGTAAGGAGTCAATGGATGACTGAAGATTGTGATGCTGCGGGTCGACATAAATAATCCTGTAGTATGTCCCTTGAGCCTCACCGTCCAGAGTGATCATGTCGGGCATATTGCTACGGCAGCTCTGAAACAGTATTGTTGATGCCATCGCGGCAACGATGGCCAGTGATGATAACAGGGTCTTGCAATACATCGTTTAATTATGAAAAAAAGCGTCCGGAGACCGGACGCTTTTTGCAGTATAATCTAATTTGATTATTTTGACAAAACAATTGTGCGGGTTGAAATAGCGCCGTTGGCAAGCTCAATACGGACAACATAAGTGCCGTTTGAGAGGCTTCTCAGGTCGATGGTTTGGGTGTCGTGGACACTCATCATCTGCTGTCCTGCAATATTGAATATCGCTATGCTCTTAACACTCTCGGCAGCGGCGATGTTCAGCATTGCTGTTGTCGGGTTGGGATAGATGGTGATATTCTCTTCTTCGGCTCCATTGATGCCGTCGTTTGCAAGAACGGTGACATAGGTGGTCATCTGACATCCGGTGCTTGGATTTGTTCCGACCAAGAAGTAGTCTTTGTTGGAGTAGAGGGGCTCGGTGACAATCGTTTCGGTTGTCTCGCCTGTGCTCCAGAGGTAGTTGACGGTTTGGTTGGAAGATCCGATAAGAGTTGCACTCTCTCCCTTTGCGACGCGGGTGTCACCAGTGATGGTGACGACAGGAGTGGGATTGATGGTCACATTGACAACAATGAGGCTGTCGCATCCGTTGGCGGCGGCTTTCTTTAAAGTGATGGTGTCGGGACGTGAGAATGTGTATTCATAGGTCGACGAACCAACAACAAGAGTATAGGAGTCGCAGCTCACAGGGTTTATCTCATAAAGGCCGCGGGGCTTTACGACGAAATGTACTGTGAAATTTGTGTCGAAGCAGCGTGCCACGGTGCGGGGGTGATACATTGTCTTGTTGCCGAGGGTGTATAATTCACTCGTTGTATCGTAACTCGTGAGGATTTCTGGGAATTCCATACTGTTGGCATCCCACATGTATCCGATAATCTTGTAGCAGCTTGATACGATGGTGTCGCCCCATTTCTGCTCGGGCTGGATGACGACGAGGTTCAGCGTCAGGACTGAGTCGCAACCGGTGTTTGAGACAGAAGTCGGGATGTTTTTATTGTATGTGCCGCTTGTGGTGAGCGTGTCACCTTTCCAGATACGCATCTCGCATACGGTGTCATAGTATGTGACACTTGCAGCGCTGTTGATGACAACGTCAACGGTGACGGTGCTGTCACAGTTTTTTGATGATCTGAATGTCTGACTGTGATATCCAGGGGTGTTATATGTCTGGTTGCCCCACGTATAAGTACAACCGCCGTTGACAGACATCGGCAGGGTGTCATTGTAGACAGGATAAATGGTGAGGTCAAGAATCCATAAGGTGTCTCCGGTAAATGCGACATAAGCACCTGTAGAATCGTAGGTTTGATTGGTGACGTTCCATGTGTAACTGCCACAAGCCTTGACGGTGGTGTCAATGTGAGTGGAAGCATAATGTTGGGCCTGCATGGCGAAAGGCATCATGGCGACCAATAGCATAAAGAATACTCTTTTTTTCATCTTGTCAATTGAATTAATAGATGTTATACTACTTTATTATTATTTGCATATTTAATTGTTGTTGAATATCTTGAATACCCTTTTTGAGGGTATTGCACTAATATTAACAATATGCAAAGATAATAAAAAAATCAATACTGCATCATTTTTTTTGTTTTTTTCTTTTTTTTACGACATATTTTGTCAAAAAAAAGATGTGTCAGGAGTTGCGGAGGGTGAGCAGCACTACATTCTCCACATGTTGTGTGTGTGGGAACATGTCGACGGGTTGGATGCGTCCGATGTCATATTTTGTATGCAGCATTTCCAAGTCGCGAGCCTGCGTTGCCGGGTTGCAGCTTACGTAAACGATGCGGCCGGCTTCGATTTTCAACAATTGTTCGACGACTTTTTCGTGCATCCCGGCCCGTGGGGGATCGGTGATGACCACATCGGGTTTTCCATGACGGCTGATGAATTCATCGGTGAATACTTTCGCCATGTCGCCTGCCACGAAGGTGCAGTTGTCGAAACCGTTTGTCTCGGCGTTCAGTCGGGCGTCGGCGATGGCCTCTTCGACATACTCTATGCCGACGACCTTTTTGCAGCTGTCAGCAAGAAACTGGGCGATGGTGCCGGTGCCGGTATACAAATCGTAAACGGTCTCGTCGCCTTTTAACTCCGCAAAATCGGCAACGAAGCTGTAAAGCCTGTAGGCCTGCTCGGAATTGGTCTGGTAGAATGATTTAGGATTGATTCTGAACTGCAAAGGGTCGCCGTCTCTATGACGCGGCATTTGTTCGGTGATGTAGCTCTTGCCGCTGAATGTCACAACATCAAGGTCGCCATAGGAGTCGTTGAACTTGCTGTTTATGATATATTGCAACGATGTTATGTCGGGGAAACCGGCTTTGAGGTGCTCCAGGAGGGGGAAGAGCCATTCCGGCCTGTCTTCGGCGACAATGACAGTGACCATCCATTCGTTGGTACTGGTGTTTCTGATGACTATATTGCGCAGAAAACCTGTATGGTTGCGTATGTCGTAATAAGGCAGATTGTGCTCTTCGGCATACTGGCGGACGGTGTTGCGGATGATGTTGGAGGGGTCTCGTTGCAATGCACAGTGTTCTATGGGAATCACCTTGTCAAACACTGTCGGGGCATGAAACCCCAACGCTCCTTGTTCATTCTCGTTACGGACTTCGCCGTCGTTGAGCCATCTCTTTGTAGAAAAGGTGAACTCCAGTTTGTTGCGGTAGTAATAAATTTTCTCGGAGCCGCAGATGGGCTGCATGCCTGAAGTGTCTATATGGCCAAGGCGTTCCAGGTTGTCTTTCACCTGCTGCTGCTTGAACTGCAGCTGAGCTTCATATTTGAGGGTCTGCCATTTGCAGCCGCCGCAAATACCGAAATGTGGACAGGCAGGCTCCACTCTCAGAGGGGAGGCCTGTTTGATGGTTATGGCCCGTCCCTCGGCATAGTTCTTCTTTTTCTTGTAGATAAGAAGATCTATCACGTCTCCGGGGACCACGAAAGGGACAAAAACCACCATGCCGTCGACACGGACAATTGCTTTGCCTTCGGCACCGGCGTCGCTGACGGTGACATCGGGAATAATCGTTTCTTGCTTGGTCTTGCGAAGTTTCATTGTCTGTTTGTTTTGAGCCGGCAGCCTTGAAAGGCATGCCCGAATACTAAAAAAGAAGTATTGGCAACAATACTTCTAATTCATGTAGCAAAGAGGACCCCTTGGGAGACCTTGCACTTATCGTTCGTCTGATACGGTCAGTTTCTTTCTGCCTTTTCTGCGGCGTGCTGCCAAAACTTTTCTGCCATTTGCCGTCGACATTCTCTGACGAAAACCGTGCTTATTTGCTCTCTTTCTGCGTGATGGTTGAAATGTTCTCTTCATTTTTTACTCAATTTGGAAGTGCAAAAGTACACAAAAAAAACAATATAGAGTGAAAAAAAAGTTTAAAACTTTTTGAAGTACACGCAACTGGCTGACAATCACAATAATAAAAATTTCTAATTTTTAGTTTTTCTCCATATGGAAAAAAGTGTGTATATTTGCATTTTATTTTTTCAGATTACAATAACACAAAATAATGGAAAAATCAGCGTTTAATGTCAAGTTATCCAACCTCTGCAGTTACTCCATGACCGACAAGTCGGAAATACAGCAGGAGAAGAACCGTTTCCCCTACTGCGCCCTGTTGCAGGTGATGGATACTTTGAGCGACAAGGCTACGGGAACTTCCCAGTGGGAGCAACGTTTTTTGCCACGCACTCTGTTGTATCTCTCTGACAGGACCAAGTTTCTGTATTATCTGGATCAGGTGTCGCAGACTGATATACAGACTCCTGCCGACCTCAAGGCAAAGGAGCGCGTGGAACAGGCCAAAAACCAGGAATACACCTCTGCAGAGAGTGAATCTTTTGATATTATGAAGGAGATTAATTCCTATCAGGAGGTCTCTTTCAAGACGGCTCCGAAGAGTGTGATTCTGTCCAAATTTCTTGAAACAGGCAACTACAATTCTCAGGATTTGGGTGTCGCCAGTGATGTGCCGATAGAAGTTTTAGGCAAAAAAAGTATTCAGGAAGATGATTCGTTAGATACTGAAACTCTTGCTGTTGTGATGGAGAAACAGGGGAAGTATGACAAAGCCGTCGCAATATATGAAAAATTAATTTCTAAATATCCCGAAAAAAGTAGTACTTTTGCACTCCGAATTTCGGAACTAAAAACAAAGATAGAAAATAATAAAAAATAACAGTTATGTACAATTTTTTGGTAATTCTTATTTTGATTGTCAGTGTTCTTTTGGCCATAGTTGTATTGGTGCAGAACTCAAAGGGCGGTGGTCTTGCTGCCAATTTCTCGGCTCCCAATCAGATTATGGGTGTCCGCAAGACGACTGATTTTCTGGAGAAGGCTACATGGACTCTTGCTATCGCTCTCGTGGTGTTAAGTTTGATTGCAACAATAACAATCCATTCTGGAAAATCCTCTGTTCAAAAGAATGCCATTAATGCAGAGAATACCGCTGTACCCGTTTCTGCAGCCCCGGTTGCTGCTCCGCAGTCACAGCCTGTCGCTCCTGCTCCTTCTGAGAATCAGTAATTCTTTTCAGAATTCTTACATAGAGAGATTTGTCCTTGGGCAAATCTCTTTTTTTGCCTATGAACAGTGCCGAGAAGCTGATTTTTTCCTTTTTTCCTCATACTCCCACCGATGGTCAGCGTGAGGCTTGCAGCAGTATCGTCTCGTTTCTGTTCGACAAGGACCCAAGGGCGGCATTCCTATTGCACGGCTACGCCGGAACAGGAAAGACATCGCTTGTCGCCGCGCTTATCCAGGCGGCTCCGCGAATGAGGATAAAGACTGTCCTGCTGGCTCCTACGGGACGTGCCGCCAAGGTGCTCTCGGGCTATGCTCACAAGAAAGCGTTCACCATACACAAAAAGATTTATACAACAGTGACCGACGCAACAGGCAATATACGTTGTGTCAGGGCACAAAACAAGCATGCCTACACCCTTTTTATTGTCGACGAAGCTTCCATGATAGGGGTGAACTCTTCGGAAGATGGTTATGTCGGACGCCATTCGCTGTTGGAGGACTTGATTGATTTTGTGAATGAGGGAAGCCATTGCCGTCTGATGCTTATCGGCGACACGGCACAGCTGCCACCCGTAGGCTCGGCCGACAGTCCCGCATTGTCTCCGAATTACCTGCAATCGGTGTCGGACTTGAATATCCATCAGGCCTCCCTGACCGAGGTGGTGAGGCAGGACTCATTGTCGGGAATTCTTGACAATGCCACGGAACTCCGACGGAAGATTGCTAAAATGCGGGATTCTGACGAGGTGGCTGTGCCGCTGTTCAATATTGGAAGCAATGCCGATGTGATTCGACTCAACGGAGCGGATTTGGAGGATGCTCTCAACAAAGAGTATTCCGATGCCGGCGTTGACGGCGTTGTGTTTGTCTGCCGTTCCAACAAACGTGCAAACCTTTTCAATCAGGCAATAAGAAACAGGGTGCTGTTCCGGGAAGATGAAATAAACACTGGCGATTATTTGATGGTTGTAAAAAACAACTATCACTGGCTCGAGGATGATTCCGAGATTGGCTTCATCGCCAACGGCGACATTGTCGAGGTGCTGGCTGCAAGGAATTTCGAGGAATTGTACGGATTCCACTTTGTTGATGTGACGCTCCGTTTTATTGATTATCCGGACGCTCCGACTCTCGACTGCAAGATAATGCTCGAAACGTTGCATTCGGAGTCGCCGTCTCTGACCCGTGAGGAATCGCAGGCTCTTTTCAACAGTGTCATGGAGGACTACATTGATTTGCCCACCAAGGCGGAACGGTTGAACGCGGTGCGATCCAATCCCTATTTCAATGCGTTGCAGGTGAAATTTGCCTATGCTCTGACTTGTCACAAGACACAGGGCGGTCAATGGCCTGTGGTTTTTGTCGAGCAGGGCTTCTTGACGGAGGATATGATAAACAAAGAATTCCTCAGATGGCTATATACGGCGTTGACGCGTGCCACACAGAAGGTTTACCTGTTGAATTTCGAGGAACGCTTTTTCGAACAGGCATAAAAAAAACACCTCTGAAAAGAGGTGTTTTAATTTTCCGTGCTTTCTTAGAAAGTCTTGCTGGCTTTGAATTTCAGAACTTTCTTTGCGGGAATCTTGATAGCCTTGCCGGTACGAGGATTTTTGCCTTTGCGTGCAGGTCTGTTCTGCATGAAGAATGAGCCAAATCCAATCAAGGAAATCTTCTTTCCAGCTTTGAGTTCGGTGCGAGCAACTTCGCTAAGAGCGTTGAAAGCTTTTGCAGCGTCAACTTTTGTCATACCAGCTTTCTTTGCGAGAGCGGCGATTAATTCAGTTTTGTTCATGTTTTTGACATTTGAGGGTTAAACAATTATTTTTGACGGTGCAAATATAAGTATTTTTTTTTATACATTTTTAGTTTTTAACAAAAAATTTATGATATTTTTCTATTAAAAAATTATATCATTAATTTCCAATTAGATACATTGTAGCCACGTAGAAATTCTTCCACACTTATTTTTTTCTTTCCGCTCATTTGGAGCTGCAAAATCTTGATAAATCCGTCTTTAACTTCAATTTTCAGTTCTTTTTTTTGATCGCTGATTATCTTTCCGAGGCTGTTTGAAGACCCTTTTTCATACACTGTCTTGAATATTTTCAGGTAGACTTGTTCCCCGTTGCCGTTGGTCATTGTCGCTGTCGCGGCGGGGTAGGGTGAGAGTCCTCTGACAAAGTTGAATATCTCCTGTCCACCGAGGTTCCAGTTGATGGCGCAGTTTTCTTTGAATATCTTCGGTGCAGGATGTAACGGTTCCTCCATGGGTTGCGGATATGGCTTCAGGGTGCCGTTGAACAGTCCGTCAAGGGTCTCGACAACAAGCGTGCTGCCTATGGAAGCAAGTCTGTCATGCAGCGTTTCTGCGGTGTCGTCATCGCTGATGGCTATCTCTTTCTGCATGAGGAGCATGCCTTCGTCGATATTCTCGTTCAGCAGGAATGTGGTGACGCCGCTGCGTTTCTCACCATTGATGATGGCATGGTTTATTGGGGCGGCACCGCGGTATTGCGGCAAAAGGGATGCATGCAGGTTGAACGTGCCCATGGGAGGCATGGCCCACACTGCTTTGGGCAGCATTCGGAAGGCGACGACGACAAAGATGTCGGCATTGTATGCTTTCAAGGTTTCGAGGAATTCGGGGTCGCGCATCTTCTCGGGTTGCAGTACCGGCAGGTTGTGTTGTATTGCATATTCTTTCACGGGTGACGCTGTCAGCTTCAGTCCGCGTCCGCTTTGACGATCGGGGACAGTGACTACTGCGGCCACCTCATATCCGGCATTTACTATGGCATCGAGGGAGCCGACGGCGAAGTCGGGGGTTCCCATAAAAACTATCTTTCCTTTCATTAGGACGGCAGGGCTTTATTTCTTGGAGAGTTCTTGTTGCAGTTTTATCATCTTCAATGCCGTGACGGCACCTTCGACGCCTTTGTTGCCGTGTTTGCCACCGGCACGGTCGAGAGCCTGTTGCATGTCGTTGGTCGTAAGCACACTGAAAATGACAGGCTTTTCATATTTTAGGGCGACATTGGTAAGCCCTTGGGATACAGCCTGACAGATAAAATCGAAATGGCGAGTCTCGCCTTGGATGACGCATCCGATACAAATCACGGCATCGAGCGAGGCATCGTTTTTCAGCATCAGGTCAGCCCCTGTCGTGAGTTCGAAACTGCCGGGGACATGCTTGACTACGATATTGTTCCCTGCGACACCGTAGTGTTGCAGTGTCTCTGTGGCACCGTCGGTCATGGCATAGGTGATGTTGTCGTTCCATTCGGCCACGACTACGCCGATTCTATATTTTTCGCCAGAGGGGATTCCGGCGGCGTTGTGTTCGGAGAGATTGGTTTTCTTCATATAATTTATATCATTAAAGACTCTGTTATCTAACCCTGATGCGTTGTCCTGGCTGCAGGCGTCCGATTCCGGGGTTCAATTCTTTGAGATGTTCTTTGGTGGTTTGGTGCATCTCGGCAATCTTCGACAGGGTGTCGCCCCGCTTAACTTCGTAGTATACCTCTGCTGGTTTTTGACGAGGAGGACGTTCCTTGATGATGCTTCTGTCGGCTTTGAACGAAGGGGGCTTGTTGCCTCTTGGGGGACTGATGCCGAAATAGGTCTTGTCGAGATGAAGCCTGCGGGTGCGGAGGGTGTAGTTGGAGAAGTCAAGAATCCATTCGGGGTCGAAGGGCTCGTATTGGAAGCGTACCTCGAAATGCAGATGCGGACCTGTGGAACGCCCTGTGCTTCCACCCAGTCCTATTATGTCGCCGGCCTTGACAATCTGGCGTGGCTTCACCATGATTCGCGACAGGTGGCCATAAACCGTCTCCAGACCGTTCTCATGGCGTATGACGACGAGGTTGCCATAGTCTCCCATGGGACGTGCAATACGGACCACACCTCCGAAACAGGCTCGAACAGGGTCGCCCATATGCAGGGCGATGTCAACTCCTCGGTGCGGCCTGTTCCATCGCCAGCCATAGGGAGATGTACGGACGTTCTTTATGGGGAAACAGAACTCGCTGGTGTCTTTTACCAAGACAAGGTTTATGTCGTCGGGCAGCGAATCCATAGGCATATTCCGTAGCCTTACAAGGGCTCCCGACATGTTGTCGTTGTAGAAGAGTTGCCACATCGTCACGTCGCTGCCGTTGCCGTTGTAGAATCTGACATCCTTCCCACCGGGTTGCGACATGACGCTACCGCTGACAAGCAACAGTAGAACAAGTGGCAGTGCGATATGTCGTCTTCTCACAATCGGCATAAATAATACATTTAATATATATACGAAAAAAATGAGACAAAGTTTCGCTGTCGGAGCAGTGAAAACGAAGGGTCATCGTACTTCCTTACGCATTCGTCCCACAGGGATGCCCATGTTTTCGCGATATTTTGTCACAGTGCGTCGAGACAACTGGAACCCTTCCTCTTGAAGTTTCTTGGTGAGGGCTTCATCGGTCAAGGGCCGCTTCTTGTCTTCATGGTCGATTATATGCTGTAAAGCCTCTTTAAGCCTTTCGGCTGCGAGGGAGTCTCCCTTGTCGGTGGCTACAGCTTTGGAGAAAAGGTTTTTCAGCAAAATGGTGCCGAATTCGGTCTGCACATATTTCTCGTTGACCACCCTCGAGATGGTCGATTCGTCGTAGTGTGTTATCGCCGCGATGTCTTTCAGACGCATGGG
This sequence comes from Bacteroidales bacterium, assembly GCA_017613375.1. Lineage (GTDB taxonomy): Bacteria > Bacteroidota > Bacteroidia > Bacteroidales > P3 > Colimorpha. The sequence goes on from JAGADZ010000006.1 coordinate 59,474, forward strand.
ACGCAGGTCTCTGTTGTTGCCACTGAGGAAATACTCTTTCTGGAATTTCAAGATGGCAGCCATGGTGTCTGACAGTGTTATGCGACGCTGCTGCAGAGTGTCTATAAGCCAGTTGGCAGACTCGCTCTTGCTCTTGATGAATTGTATGGTCTCTTTGTCTGTGGTGCTGGGCTTGGATTGATGGCTCAGCTGTTCAAGCATCTCGGTGTAGTCGTTGTTGATGCGGAGTTTGGGACTGTTGTGTTCGTCAAGCATGAAAGTCAGATGGTCGCCTTCACGCACAACGATGAAATCCGGCATAATGTATGTGGCGCCGCGATGTTCCTCTTCACGTCCCCAGCCCGGTTTGGGATTCAGTCGACGGATGATATTCACGGCACGGTTCAGCTCGTCGTCGCCAATCTTCAGTTGGTTCGCCAGTTGGTGAAAGTGTTTGTTGCTGAACAGGTTGAAGTGGCTATCAACAATAGTTGTCGCCCTTATGGTATCTTGGTCGGGATTTTCAATACGATGGAGCTGAAGAGAGAGGCATTCCTGTAGATTGCGGGCCCCGACTCCTGCGGGATCAAGGGATTGAATGGTTTTCAGCACCTCCTCGACCTCGTCGTCGTGGACATCCACTCCCGAGCGGAAAGCGAGGTCGTTGGCAATAAGCGATGTGTCGCGGCCGAGGTAGCCGCTGCCGTCGATACTGCCTATGATTTCGTTGCCAATGATACGCTCTCTTTCCGTGAGATTACGTAGTGCAAGTTGGCGCAGCAGAGATTCAGAGAACGATGCCGATTCGGAGAAATCGTAGTTGCGTTCTTCGACATTACGGTCTTTCTCAAGGCGTTCGCGGTAGCTATAATCATCGTCGTCGAAATAATCGTCCATGTTCAACCCTTTGAAATCGTCATCGTCGCCGTTTTCGTCGCCAAAGTCGGGGCTTTCCTGACGGTCGTCGGTGTAGTGGTCGTCGGAGTCGTCTATTTCAAGCATGGGATTTTTCTCCACCTCTTCTTTTATCTTCTGTTCGAGACTTGTTACAGGGAGTTGAAGCAGTCGCATAAGCAGCAGCTGTTGAGGTGTCAGCTTCTGTTGCATTTTCATTTTTTGTTTCTGAGATATCATGGTGGCAGTTGTTTATGTTAAACAATAGATTTGGAAGTTGATATGATACAAATAATTATAAATCACTGTATTTATCGAATGTCCTTTGCAATTTGCTGTAATGCAAATATACGAAAAAAATAATAATGATGTCAAAAAAAATACAACATTTTGATTAAATATCACGTATGTCGCGTTTACTTGGCGTCTCTTACATTTTAGATGCATAAATACATTTTTTTGTGTATATTTGCAACGTGTAATAAGTAAAACAGTGTTGTATAAAATGATAAAGAACAATATAATATGGATATAGTATTAGTTGTCATAGCTGTATCATGTCTGGGACTGGGAGGGTTGATTGCTTTTTTTGCCATGAAGGCAAAGTATGCACCTTTGTCGGAGACTGTCAAGAAACAGGACAGCGACATGCAGACTCTTCGGGATATTCTCTCGTCCAAGGAAGAAGAACAGTCAAGAGCTACAACCGAACGGCAGCAATTGCTGGCAGACAAGAGTGCCGCGGACAAAGAGCTTGAACTGGTTAAACTGCAAGTCGTTGAGAAGTCTGAGGCGATTTTGAAATGCGAACAGGAAAACGAGGAACTGCATGGTCAGTTAAGTCGTCTGCAGGCAGATAACCAGGGTGTGCAGAAAGAGATACAGATACTTAGGGAGCAGTTGCAGGAGAAGCAGGCACAGGAAAGGAAAAACGAGCAGGAGCGTGCGGATTTGTCGTCACGTCTGGAGAAACAGAAGGAGCAGACCGCCATGGTTCAGTCGCAGCGGGACACTGCACAGAAAGAGGTGGACCTGCTTAAGGAGCAGATGCTGCAAAACGAGAAGGAACGTGCCAAAGCGTTGTCACAGCAGATGGAACTGGCCAAGGAGCAGCTGCAGAACGCCACACAGGAGATATTGAAACAGAGGGAGGAGACCCTTAGCAAGACGAATGTCGAACAGATAGGCAATGTCGTGACTCCGCTCAAAGAGCAGCTGGAGGCTATGCAAAAGCAAGTCAACGAGAGCATCAAGACCACTACGGACAATAAGGCTTCCTTGGAACGCGCCATCGAGGACTTGATAAAGCAGACCAAGATGATTGGCGACGATGCCAACAACCTTGCCAAGGCTTTGAAGAATGAGTCAAAGACACAGGGTAACTGGGGTGAGATGTTGCTGGACAAACTGTTGGAAAGCAGCGGCCTCGTGAAAGGGATTCACTATGATATACAGGTGACTTTGCGTGATGCCATGGGCAAGGCTGTCACACATGACGAGACAGGGAGACGGCTGATACCGGATGTCGTGATACACTACCCTGATGGCAAGGACTGTGTCGTCGACTCCAAGGTCTCGTTAAGCGATTATATTGACTACTTGGAAGCTACCGACGAAACAGAAAAAGAGCGAGCTCTCTCCAGACATTTGGTTAGTGTGAGAAAGCATGTAAAGGAACTGTGTGGCAAAGATTACTCTTCCTATATCAAGCCGCCGCGGACGGCAATGGCCTATACAATCATGTTTATCCCCAACGAGTCGGCTATGCAGTTGGCATTGCAGAACGACACCACACTGTGGCGTGAGGCCTTTGACAAAGGAGTATGTATTGCATCGGAGCAGAACCTGTTGATAATACTGCGAATGATACAGATGGCATGGATACAGGTCCAGCAGGCACAGAACCAGCAGGAGGTGTTCGAGCAGGCACGTAAATTGCTCGACAGGGTGTCGGACTTCCTGGAACGTTTTGATAAAGTCGGCGACTGGATTGGCAAGGCAGGCGACGCATACAGCAAAGCCAAGGACAAGCTCTATAACGGACAGCAGAGCGTTGTGAAGGCCGCCAAGGAGATGGAACGCCTCGGAGCCAAGACAAGCGCCCGCAAGCAACTCCCGGAACCGGAGGACTGGAACCATTCAGAGGAGAAGGGAACAAATGAATGATGGTTGGACAAGTATGTGAAATTGAATATTCTTTTGCAATTTCAACATAAGACAGAATTCTGCCAGTTTGCAATTTGTAAGGGCTAATTTATGCAGAATGATGTGCAATCATCCATCTCTGCTATCTGAAACAGTCTTATTATTTTTGCATATTAAAAAAACTTATGTATCTTTGCAGTTGTATTAGGTTTGGATAGAAATCATGATATTTTGCTTTAATAACTTAAATATCAATACTTTACCCCCCCCCTACAGCACCGTTTGTTCTCTGTGCGGCATGTAGGGGCGTATATGTTTTTTGATATGATCGTTACTGGCGGCACTTGCATTATGCGATGCAAGTTGCCGCTTTTCTTTTTAAATAAATAAAAAACAGTCTATTAGTAATTCGCAATTATATAATCAAAAACATTTAACGATGAAACGGACAAGTTTTTTGCTTTTAGCTTTGTTTGCTATGTTAAGTTGCGGGCTTTGTGCCTGCGAGGAAGAGAACAATACCCCCGGCGGCGGAGACAATCCTGGCGGCGGAACAACCCAACAAGGCGGTTTCGACAATAACGGTGCCAGCAACGCCACCTTCTCGGTGAGTGCCACAGAGACAATTCAATTCAGCCGAGGCAACCTGCAATACCAAGCCTCGACGGGCACTTGGCGTTTCGCCGAGAGCCAGCTCAACTTTGTGGGCGACGCCAACAGCAATATCTCCTCCAACAATTCGGGGTGGATTGATCTCTTCGGTTGGGGCACCAGCGGCTGGAACAACGGCGCAGAGGAATATATGCCCTACAGCTCAAGCCCCAATTTCCAGCACTACCTACGCAACGTCGACCTCACGGGCAGCTATGCCGAGGCCGACTGGGGCTGGCATAACGCTATCAGCAACGGCGGCAACCAGACGCA